>JBCCJE010000690.1:0-3742 GCA_039027925.1 Bacteroidota bacterium | reverse complement strand
CAGGGAATCATGACGGAGGTGGTCAAAAAATTTGCGGATTATTGCTTGACGGAGCGGGGGCTAAGTAGGTTGGAGGCTAATGTATTCGAACATAACGTTGGGTCTATAAAAGTACTAGAAAAAGCAGGCTTTGAAAAAGAAGGATATTTAAAAAAAGCATATTTAAAAAATGGCGATTTCATCAATGGGTATTTATTCGCCAAAATAAATTAGTGCAACGGACAGTTTTTTGTTTTTCCAAAAAAAGCTATTAAAATCGAATCTTCCATCATTGATTTTACGCATAAAATTCATTACTTTAACTTCATAAAATTTAATAAAAGAAAGCTAAAACCGTTACACCAATCTTACCTAAAAAAACAGCTTACTACTAAGAGAAAATAGTTAACCAATTTCAAATGGTTGTCTTTTCAAAAAGGCAACCCAAACCTATTTTCCGAAACTCGATTACTTAGCTTAATTTTTTTTACGACAACTTGGCATCCCATGTATAGATCATTTCTGATACTATTAGTCTTTGCTTTTTGGACTTCTTGTAGGCAAACTCAACAAGAGGTAGAACCTGTTGTCGAACGGCGTACTCCTTTCCTCAATTTGGATATTGCTTCTTCCGACTCCACTTTGTTAGAAATGACTTTGGAGGAAAAGATAGGTCAGTTAATCGTGTTGAAGTCTGATTTAGATGAAGATAGCTTGCGTGAGCAGATGTTACGTATGGCAAGGGAGGGAAAATTAGGCGGAGTGATTTTAGAGAAAATGAAGGTGGCAGACTACGTGGATACCATGAACAAATTGAACAAAGAAAGTAAGACACCCTTACTGAACGGTACCGAGCAGGCTGTTACGTTGAATAATCAATTTTCGGATGTGATTCAGTTTCCACTTCCTCCGTCTATCGGTAGCATCCCAAACGATACTTTACAACAACAATTAGAAACCTTGTTTTTGGAACAATGCAAAACTCTAGGAATCAATTTTGCTTTCACGCCATCTACGAACTCCATTTCTCTAAATGATAAAAATTATTTACCGCAGGTTTTTGAAAATGAAAACGAGAATAAATTTGCTCGTGCAAAACGAGTGTTACAAAATTTGAAATCGGAGAATATCCTCTCCATTGCCAATTCCTTTTCTGACTTTTATCCCATCGAAAACGACACTACGGGGCTTTTGGATTCGCTCTTGGCACATCAGTTTTTTTTAGCTGAAAATGGTATTTCTGGATACCTCGTGGATGAGCAGATCATCCTTCAGGATAGCATGCACTTATTGCCACCTTTCTTTTTGGAGAAGTATTTGAAGGAAAAAATGAATTTTGATGGATTACTAGTAGGAGCACTTACTGAAAAAACTTCGATCAATGAATTGCTGTACGCAGGGATTGATTTGATGATCGTACAAGATTCTGCTGCTGCCGTTTATGATTATATTTTAGCATCCATCCAAGCAGGGCTTATCTCCGAAAATGTCCTAGACGGCAAAGTACAAAAAATATTGATGGCGAAGCAGTACGCTGGACTAGATCAAAAACCTTATCATATAAGTGCCTATCTCGCTAATTCTATTTTAAAAAATTCAAATTACAAGTATTTTGTTAGGCAGCTTTTTGAAAGATCCATAACGCTTGCTCATCATTACAAGGACTTGTTGCCTTATACTAAAACTTACAAAAGGAATTTTAGAATTATAAATGTTGGGCAAGATAAGCTGGAAGTGTTCAAAACGTATTTTTCGAAATACGCTAATTATCAAGTGTTCAATCATCGCCCTAAAGAAAATGGAAGTATCAGCCCCCTCAAAACTGTTTTTCATAAATACTCTACGTCGGTAGTGATATTGGATAATTTGAACCTTGATCCAACAGTGCACGATAAGTTCATTGAGTCTATCAATAAACTATCAAAAAGTGCAAAGCTTACCGTGGTCAACTACGGCAGTGCTCTGAATCTCCAGCACTTCGATACCACTTTAACGATGGTTCAAGTTTTTGAAAAAAATAAAATTACTGAATCATTAGTACCGCAGTTGCTTTTTGGGGGAATGGCTGCACAGGGGAGTTTACCAATTTCGTTAGCCCCGCACTTGATGTATGGAAATAAAAATATTACGCAGATTACCCGTTTGAAATATACTGTTCCCGAAGAGGTAGGTATCGCTCCAGAAAAGCTAGTTGGTATTGATGCCATCATCCAAGCAGCAATCAAAAAACGGGCAATGCCAGGGGCACAAGTTTTAGTAGTCAAAGAAGGAAAAGTCATTTTCAACAAATCATTTGGGCATCATACTTACGATAGAAAGCAAGAAGTGAAAAATTCAGATTTGTATGATTTGGCATCTATCACCAAGGTGGCAGCTACCACCTTAGGCATAATGGAATTATATGAGGAAAAGAAAATAAAGATTAAGGATCGCTTGCGAGATCATCTTTCGCTGAGTGAAGATGCTACCGTAGGTCGTATCACTTTAAAGCAATTAATGACGCATTCTTCGGGGCTGCAGGCAAATGTTCCCATTGCCAGATTTTATCAAAATAGAGATAGCTTAGTTGATGGCTGCAACCAATATTTCTGTAAAAGCCCCGACGAAAGTTATACCATTGAAGTATCCGAAAGCATGTACTTTGATCCTCGCTGGCTAGATACCCTACGGAATACGGTGGAACATTTGAGACTTAGACGTAGAGGTAGGTTCAAGTACAGCGATGTGAATTTTTATTTATTGCATCGGTTGATAAGCGAAAAAACTGATCAAAGGATGGATGCCTTTCTGGGTAATAAATTTTATAAACCGCTCAATTTACGTCGGTTGGGTTTTAACCCCTTAGAAAAATTTAAAGCCAAAAGTATTATCCCTACAGAAAATGACAAAACGTGGCGGGAACAACTACTACGCGGTCATGTGCACGATGAATCTGCTGCATTATTAGGTGGGGTAGCTGGCAATGCGGGACTATTTGCTAATGCGAATGATTTAGCTATTTTATTCCAAATGCTACTGAACGGAGGTACCTACGGTGATATGAAATATTTAAAATCAGCGACCATTCAGAAGTTTACGTCTGCAAATTATGGAAATTATCGAGGACTTGGCTTTGTGGTGAAGGGAAGGAGAAGTGCTAACTCCCTATCCTCGGATGCCTCTTCCAAAACATTCGGACATACTGGTTTTACGGGTACTTGCATCTGGGTAGATCCTGATTCAGAGTTGATTTATGTGTTTCTTTCCAATCGAATTCATCCGAAAAAATCAAATACTCGATTATATCGCAGCAAGATACGTCGTAGGGTACACGATGTGATTTACGATGCCTTGGATAGCTATAAAGTTAAAGGCGAGTTGCAGAATGGAAGGTCTGTTTTAGCAGGAAAAAAGTAGATCAGGTATTATTTTCTCGGAAACCTATCTTCTGTCAGAAGTCTAAGGATTCAAAACATAAATCCCGTAACTCCTGCGAGTTACGGGCTCTGTTTAAGGTAATTTATTTGTACAGCATATTATTTCAAAGGTTCATTTTCTCCTTGATTTTTTCTATGATAGCGATCTCGACATTTAACTCTTCTGCTATGACGCTAACGGCTATTTCCGATTTAAGCATATCCATAATTTTCAGAGATTTTTCTATACCTATATCTTCTCCTTGTTCTAATCCTTCTTCTCTGCCTACGCCTTTTCCTTTCTCCTCTGCTTGCTCTAATTCATAATTTCTAACTAATTCTGTGATACCCATGTCTTTGCTTTTATT
>JBCCJE010000689.1:0-3744 GCA_039027925.1 Bacteroidota bacterium | reverse complement strand
TTAGTCATTAAGGGGCCTGGTTTAATCCCTGCTTGATCCTCTTTTTCACAGGAGTAGGCATAATCATAAATTGGATGACGTGGGCGTGCTAAAAAGATATCCCCTTTACCAAAAGGAGATTGGGTCAAATAATATTCATAAACTTCCATCCAATGATTGTGATGCTCCGTAAGGCATATTTTATCAAAATCAATATGCTTAAACTCCCAACCCAAATACATTGGGATTTGTATCATCATTCCCTTACTATGGATATAATCAAAGACTTTATCTACCAATTCAAGATCAGTATGATACTCGGTCATATTTTTATAGTAGTCCCAAACCCAAAATTCAGGTCTCCCCAGTAAATCATGCGCATCAATATAGTTATAGCGTAATCTTGCCAGCGAATTGATGATTTCTTTCCATGTATCAAACTCAACAATAAGTTTCCGATCTTTCCAATTGGCAAGCATGTCGTTGTCATTGTCAAAGTAACCACGCATAGGAAAGACTGGTGGTTTTTCACGAAATGATAATTCTGGGATATTAAACTTTGCCGGTCCTTGCGCTTTCTTACCAGTCCAATATTCTAGAGCATCTATGCCTAATACTTTTTCTGAAAATTCATAGGTGCCATAGTAGATACCTCTATCGTCAGCCCCTATGATGTACAGCGCTTTTACTGGTATGAAATCATTGGATGGTAAAGTCTGCAGTACAAAGGTTTCTGGTTCTAATTCATTTTCTAGTAGTTCTATTTGCTTTTTGGAATATAGTTCTCGAATAACTTTATTAGATTGCTTTGTCCCAATTACAATTACTCTTTTATAATTATTCTTCAAAGGGGTGGTACATTTTTTTACGATTACTTCCTCTTTAGGATAAACATGTAGGATGTCAGACTTTAAGTCATTCGCCGCATTTTGTTCTACTAAAGAAGCTTTTTCACCATAAAGGATAAGCGTTTGAGCATTTACTACGATTAATGAAAAAAAAATGGTTACTATTAAAAGAAGCTTTTTCATATTTTATTTTTTTGGAATTCCTCAGAATAATAGACACTAAGATAAGTTGAAAATAGTTATCATTGCATTTAGCATTTAAACTTATATTATGAAAAATTTTACGCTGTTCTGTTACCTCTTATTTTTCCTGTCTGCTTGTCAAGTAGGAAACGAAACGAAAAATACCAACACCGTTGAAACAGAATATACGGCAGCAGACTACGATTTTTTAGCCATTGGTAATCCCGAAAAAATGAGCGCAGCGTCTAAACGTGCCTTGAAAAATAATTACCATAAAAATGAAGAATGGTTCGGCACTTTCAGCAATCACGAACTAAATGGAGATGTTGGTTATGAAAAAGGGGTAATCCGAAGAGATCCAACTATGGTTATTCAAGTGGATGGATTATACTATACTTGGTACACCAAATCAACTGGCAAAACCTACGGGTTTGGTAGTGGCGACCCAGAGAATAAAGTATTCCCTTGGGACAAGTCAGAAATTTGGTATGCTACTTCTTCGGATGGTTGGGAATGGAAAGAACAAGGTTTGGCGATCACCTTTGGCCCTAAAGGTACTTATGATGACCGTTCCGTTTTCACCCCTGAGATACTGGTGTATGGGGGTAAATATTATTTGGTGTATCAATGCATCCAAGCCCCTTACGTCAATCGCTCTTTCAATACTGTTGGGATGTCCGTTGCCGATAGTCCAACCGGGCCTTGGAAGCGGCTATCAGCCCCCATTCTAGAAGCGGCACAAGATGGCGAATGGTTGGGAAAGGAAGACAGCCGATTTGCAGTCAAAAAGCAGGGTAGTTTTGATAGCCAAAAAGTACATGACCCAACGCTACTTTATTACAGGGATAAATTCTATTTGTATTATAAAGGAGAACGTATGGGGGAGCGGAATACGGCTGGCGGACGAGAAATACGTTGGGGAGTTGCCATTGCTGATAAGATAGAGGGGCCTTACATTAAATCCGAATATAATCCTATAACCCATAGTGGACATGAACTCTGTGTTTGGAAATACAAAGATGGAATGGCAATGGTATCTTCAGCAGATGGGCCAGAAAGGCAAACGATTCAATATGCGCCTGATGGTATTAACTTTGAGATTATGGCTTATATCAATTGGGTGCCTTCTGCAATGGGGTTAGTAACGACTTTCGATAACGATAAGTATCCTACCGAAGCACTCAATTGGGGATTACATCATCAAACAAAAATATATCCAGGAGAAACTTGGTTGACTGGTGATAATTTTCTGGCGAGGTTTAGTTTTTCAAGCAATAGAAATACAAAATCGGAATTTGCGGAAAGTAAGATGACAAAATAGGTTAGTCATTTTGTTTTAGGTTTCTCTTTTTTGAACAGCAATGCTGATTAGAAAAGGAGGCTAAAGCCTTCAGTTGTGTAGGGGTTGCAAGTGGATTCAAATAAGTGACGTTTTTAAAATGTACATTATTACAGTTATTTTATATGAAAAATTTAAAAAACTACATACTAACCTCGTCTCAATACAAGAAAATGAAATGCTGTTTGGTTAGAGGTTAACAGTTTTCTATAACAACTTTAAAAATTTAATTTAAATGACAAATTCAACTATTACTTATCAAAAATTTGGTGAAATAAATGGACAAACTATTTATCAATATACGCTACAAAATCATAATGGCTTGCAAGTTAAAATCATTACTTATGGAGCAACAATTACTTCTATTCTAGTACCTGATGGAACGGGGTATTTAAAAAACATAGCTTGCGGTTTTGATACCTTAGCGGGGTATTTTGGCAAAGCATACCAAGATAATGCTCCTTATTTTGGTGGTACCATTGGGCGATACGCCTCCCGCATTAAAGACGGAAAGTTTTCATTGGATGGGCAAGATTATACTCTTGCGGTTAATAATGGATCGAATCACTTGCACGGGGGATTAAAAGGCTTCGATAAGCGAATTTGGCAGGCAGCAATTGTGGAATCTGAAGGTCAGCAAGGAGTAGAAATGCAACTTGAAAGCCCACATTTGGAAGAAGGTTATCCGGGAAATGTTCAGATAAAAGTACGATTTACTTTAGACGACCAAAATGCGTTATCCATTCAATATATGGCCACTACCGATCAGGCTACGCCGCTTTCCTTGACTAATCATACTTATTTCAACTTGTCTGGCTTCGAAAATACGATTGAAAATCATTGGGCGCAAATTGAGGCATCTACCATTTTAGTTCCTGATGCTACCAACGTTCCCGTAGATGAAACGGCATCCGTAGCAGATACACCAGCAGATTTGCGTGAGGGACGAATTTTAGGGGAGTGTCTTCAAGCAATGGATACGGGTTTTGAACATTTTTACACCTTCGATAAGCCGCTAGATACGCTTACCAAGGTGGCGACCTTTTCCGACAAAGATAGTGGTATCACTTTAGAAATAAGCACAACTGAGCCAGGAGTATTATTTTATACGGGCTACTTTACTTCCAATGAATTACAACGAGAAAATGGCGATCAATATGGTCGGTATCGTGGGCTGTGCTTTGAGACTAGCCGCTATCCCAATGGACCAAATCTTGCAGTAGCACCAGGTGCCATTACCCAACCAGAGAAAAGCTACCAAAGCCAAACCGTTTATAAAATTAGTCAGCAGATGGAAGTCTGATGCCTTGCTAGGATTATTCCTGTCTCCTTCACAAAAGGATCGTTGCTGCTGGTGCTACCTTTCTAGGGATGTAAATGTTTTAGTAATAATTT
>JBCCJE010000688.1:0-3749 GCA_039027925.1 Bacteroidota bacterium | reverse complement strand
GATTGATGTATTCGGGTAGCTCACTAGCATCTCCCCAGAGTCCATTGCTATCTTTATTTCTATAAAAAATTTCACAATTAAATTCCGTGGCATTAACCCTTTCGCAAACCGTAAAGTACATTCTGTTGCCATCACCATTGAATGCCGTGTGGGCCACAAACTTGCCTTTCTCTTCTTTCAGCCAATTGATAGCCCCGGGTTGCCCGCTGTTCAAATCTGTAGAAGTATATAATCTAGTAATTTCGCCGTTTGGATCGGGGCAGAAATTTTCGGTATCGTACTCCAAGGCAGAATAGTAAACTTGATTTTGATGCTCCAAAGGTGCAAACTCCGTAGCGGGAGTGTTGACTCCATTGCCAAAAGGTGCAATTAAATATCCCGTTTTAGGTTGTTTGATTTGTTCCCTGGCCCACTCTGCGTCGAGGATGGATTGTTTGGCCAATGCGGTAAATTGAGTGATTTCTTCCCCCTCGCCGTTCGAAGGCCCCTTGGGCGTGACTTGCTCGCCTACAAACTTTTGATAATGGGTAATCGCTTTGTCGTAATTGGACTGACTGTGATAAACCCTAGCTAACCAAAACTCCGTCAAAGGAAAATCTGCTTTGCTATCACTTTCTAGTACCGTTTGGTAGGCATCTCTAGCAACGTTGTAAGATTTGAACAAACGAGCAGCCTCGCCCAAATTGTACATATTGGACATTTTGGTACTGTCAATTCTTAAAGCCAAAGAATTATATTTCCAAGCAGAATAAAAATCCTTATTTTCGATTGCCTTCTTGGCTGCTTTTTGGTAGGCTTTCAAGGTAGGCGTTTGAGCATCTGAAGCAGTTACTCCAAGCAGAAAAATTAAGGAAAGGAGAGTATATAATTTGTTCATTTTTGTAATTTTTCTTTTGTAAACCAGTTTCAGTCAGATAGCTTAGTATATTGGATTACAGTTTTTGAAAACATTCAATTTTGGTTTGACAAAAATATAAGCTACGGATACTTCTGGCCCCCCAAAATTATTAGTAGCAATATTAAAGTCCGAAGTGTTGACATCGTAACTCACCCCGACGCGCCACGCATTGTATTGTACTTCGATATTGGGGATGAGTGCATCTTGCAATCTCACATTCAATCCTAGCAGAATACTTAGTTGTCGGGAAAACCGCTGATCGAGATGAATTTTTCCACCTATTCCTAAGACGGTCTCGGTGTGAGGGCCTTGGGTTTGGTACATGGCAACAGCTACCAAATCGAAAGGGTTAGCCAATCTAAATGTTCCTAACCCATAGACATTATATCGCATGTAACAGTCACACTTTACTTCTTCATCGTAGAATGATTGGTCGGGACGATTGATGTGGTAAACGCTTGCCCCTACATCTAACTTAGTCCTGTTTTGCGGATCCCATCCACTTTGACTATTGGGTTTTTGAAATCGCCAGTTCAGTCCAGCGGAGAAATCACCGTAGAAGAGATTGGTATTGGCAAAGGTCTCTCCGTTGTCCAAGTTGGGATCTCCTACTCGACCATTCCATTGATTATCAAACAAAAGATCCGTAGTACTGAATCCTCGTTGGTAGCCACTAAGGAGTAATCCGAGAGTTAAGAAATTTTGAGGATTCACCCGATGGGTGTAAGAGCCTGCAATTCCGAGTTGAGCGGTATGCAGTTTAGAATCGCCCGCTACGTCATAATTGAATAAAATTCCACCCGCCCACTGATCGTGGTTCGAGCAAAACTGATCAAATTTCATATCGTAAGCTCCTGAAAAGGTAAGGTAGGAAACGGGTACTTGATTCCATTGGCTTCTATAATTACCAACAAAACGCATGTCGCCACCAAACATTCCCGTCAATGCGGGGCTTAAATTCATGGGTGAATTGCCAAATTGAGAAAAATGAATGTCCTGGGCATTCATTTGATTTACGAATAAACTCAATAGCAAAAAAACACCAAAGCCTTTGCAGTAGGAGTAAAGTGTTTTCAAAAGTGAATGTTTTTGTTTATAAAAAATTATTGACTATACATCTCTGATATATTCACGTATAATATCAACCTGTATTCAACAAGTTTGGTCAGAATGCTTCAATATCGTATGATGGTAGTTACTCAAGTATATCTTTTTTTGGGAAAGCAGATAACTCAGTATAAACAGTTAGAGATAGGAAACTCAATGGTTCGTAAGGGGAAAATGGGATTTTGGAGATTTTTTACTTGCTAATAACGTCGGACAAAGATGAACATTTTTTTTGTCTGACACAACCCTTCTTTATTTCCCAAGATATACCCCATCCTGATTTTTTGGATAAAGTACATCATAATAATCCAAAAATACACAATTGGTTTAGAAAAAAAAAAATGTAACTACGGTTTTATGAAATGTTGATTTAAACTAGGCGAAAACGTTCGCTTCGATTTGCGTAACAGGAACGAAATATCTATGTAACAAATGCACCACCTCACTAGAAAATATCATTTTTGTCTAAGTCTTAGCAATTTCCTCTACGGCATTGATAAATCTATCTAAATCCTTGGTAGTCGTATATACATTTGGAGCGATCCTCACCCCTTTTATATTTTCCCAAACAATTCCTACTGCGTGTATTTGGTATTTGGATTTTAGTAAATAGTTAACCCTAGTTGGCTCAATGCCGTCAATGGAAAAAAGACCAATACCACACCCAAACGCAGGATTCGAAGAAGTATGAATTTTCACCTTAGGAATATCAGATATGCCTTCGATCCAATAATTTTTGAGATAATGCAATCTTTTTTGTTTTCGTTCTGCCCCAATCCAATGGTGAAAATCAATAGCTTGACCAATAGCTTGCTCAATGGCTAGAGACCTCGTTCCTAAGGATTCGAATTTTCGAATATCGTTTCCCTCCGGTTCTTCGGCCGCAAACAGCGGAAAGAGATCTTTGATATTTTCTTTTTTTACGTACAACATCCCGCTCCCAAAAGGCGCACACAACCACTTGTGCAAACTCGTTCCAAAGTAATCACAATTTAAGTCTGGTATTTTAAAATCAAGATGAGCAAATGAATGGGCACCATCCACGATTACTTTGATGTTTCTTTTTTTAGCTTTTGCTGCAATGGCCTTTACTGGTAAAATCTGCCCAACCCAATTAATCATATGCGTAATATTCACCACTTTGGTTTTTGCAGTAAAGGCGGCCTCAAACTTTTTAACAATCGCTTCCTGATCTTCCATAGGAAAGTCAAACGACAAAAATTTTAAAACAATACCTTCCCGTAAGGCTCTTTGTTTCCAAGCATTAATCACGTGGGGATAATCTTGCTTGGTCAAGACCACTTCGTCTCCTGCTTTCAACCTCAGTCCAAAAATAATGGTCTCCAACGCCTCCGAAGCATTTCTATTGATAGCGATTTCGTCTTTGGAGACACCGGCGAGGTTGGCCAATTTGGTTCTCAATCCTTCTTTGTTCTTATCTAAAATATGCCACATATAATGGCTAGGTACTTCGTTACTCATCCTATTGAACCGTTCCACCGCATCTTGTACCACCTTTGGAGAAGGGCTAACGCCTCCATTGTTTAAGTTGACCAAATTGGTAGAAACCGTGTAGGCTTGTTTTACCTGATACCAAAAATCCTCGTTGGCGGCTATCTCATCTGCGGAGAAATGCTCATACGATTGAAGCTGCTCGCCCAAGCTTTGCGCAAGCACGGGATTCAAAAATGGAGCTACTGCCAGCGCACTAGCTGTACCCGTAATTTTTTTTAAAAATTTTCTT
>JBCCJE010000687.1:0-3750 GCA_039027925.1 Bacteroidota bacterium | reverse complement strand
CCTGTGGGGACTTACTTTTTGACCTTGCAGAGTGGGGCGCAGGTGATGACGAGGAAGGTGGTGATTCAGCGGTAGAAGTTATTAGGTAATTACAATAGCCTTATTTATTAATTCGGTACGAGATTAGTTCTTAGAGATGCTAAATTTTTAAAATTTGGCATATCTTAATTTTCTTAATATCAACAGTAAGTGTAATTTTAAAAATTAACAACTATGAAAAGAACTATCCCATTTTTCTTTTTATTATTTTCCATCATGCAAATCACTTTTGCGCAAGAAGGCTACTGGATGGCAAAACTAGAGAAAAATATTTCCTCTCTAAGTAAGTCTGCATCAGTTTCAATAGATACCTACACCTATGAATCTCCTCGCCCAAGTATAGTTGTTGATTGGGGAGACGGCTCGCAAGATACTATGCAAGCAATATATGGATATATACCTAACCAGCCTGGAATGATCCGACATATATATTCAAGTGGAACCTCTCATGTCTATTCTGATTTCGGAGAATATGTAATTCAAGTGAGAGATAGTTTTTGGATTGGGGACATTGTCAACGCAAGCAATTCTGCCGAAGAGTACCTACTGTTTTCGGACACCATTAGGATCGTTGATGACTTAGCATTTGGAACTAATAGTTCTCCTATTTACTTTTTCTCTCCTTTTGTTACTATGGTAGATAGTAATGGTGTTGTTACCCACGAAACAGGAGGAGCATGGGATGTAGATTTAGTAGAGGTTGAGTTGGGACATATCCCAATGGAAGGATATTATATCCCCGAAGGAGTCAGTACCTCTTTTAACCTTTTTACGTGGGATAAACCCACACAACCTGGTAGGTATTTATTTTCCTTCGAAGCTACGGATTATAGGCAGTTTACCGTAGAGATGTCCACTACTACTTATATGATGGTCATTGAAGTTGATTCTTCTATGATTGTTTCTAATCAGGATATCTGGAAGCAGAATTTCAATTGGGATATTTTTCCAAATCCTACCAGTAGTAATGTAACAATAAACTTACAAGGTAACTTAACCAAGGAAAAATCCACCCTCACCTTAACCAACCTCCTCGGGCAATCGCTTCAGCGTATTCAACTTCCACACTTCGACGGAGTATTTACCTACGACTTAGAGGTATCCGATTATCCTGTGGGGACTTACTTTTTGACCTTGCAGAGTGGGGCGCAGGTGATGACGAGGAAGGTGGTGATTCAGCGGTAGATAATCATCGAACTATGAAAAGTATAATTAGTCTAATCATTTTCTCCTTGATGTATTCCTCTTCCTTTTCCCAGAACTGGGAATCATTAGGACAAGGTGTGAATCAACCTGTATTTCACCTTTATCCAGATTCTGTTGATAATCTGCTATACATTGGAGGACAGTTTAAATTTGCAGATGGGATAACTGTCAATGGGGTAGCGACTTGGGATGGTCAAAGTTTTACTACAGTGGGCTCTGGTGTGAATAATTGTAGCAGTGAGTTCTGCTACCAAACGTTAGCATTAACTAGATATAAAGATCATATCTACTGTTCTCCATTATCTACTTTATTTGGTGATAGCATTATTAATGGAATTGCAAAATGGAATGGTACTACTTGGAGTAATGTTGGGAAAGGAATACTTACTATTTCTGGAAGTAATGGCGTTGCTTTATCTATGCTCACTTATGAGGAAGAGCTCTATATTTTTGGAGCATTTCATCGTATTGGTCAGGATAGTGCATTTTATGCTGCCAAATGGAATGGGGATTCTCTATCTTCATTGAATTTTTTCAAAGAAAACTTAGTCTCAAGAATACATCATGCAGTAGTATTCCAAAATGAGATATACGTAGCTGGTTTTTTTGAAGATGACCAAGGTAACCAATTAGATGTAGCAAAATATGACGGTCAACATTGGTATCCTGTTGGGGGTGGGATTAAAGGTTTTGCCGATGATCCCTTGGAGTTAATTGTCTATAATGATGAACTCTATACTTGTGGATATTTTAAAAAATCTTCTGGGAATACTGGCACAGGTATTCTGAAATTAAAGAATAACGCATGGGTAGATGTCGGTGGAAGTTTTGATGGGGACAATGTAGTTGTTGATGGAATGATAGTTTTTGATGAAGCCTTATTTGCTTTTGGAAGGTTTAGCCACGTTGGAGGAGGGGTGGCAGCAAATAACATTGCTAAATGGGACGGCGAACGGTGGTGTGGGTTAGGAAGTACTTTTCCTGAATACAGAGATGTCAAAGCAGCAGCAGTTTACAATGATGAACTCTATATTGCAGGAAGTTTTGATTCCATTGATGGACAAGTATTTAATCGAATTGCGAAATGGACAGGGGGCAATTATGTTGATACTTGTGGTGAAGCTGTTAGTACTACCTATTTAGATAAAATTAGTATTCCTAAATTTTCGATTTCGCCTAACCCATCTTTTGAAGTAATTAATTTTGAAATACAGGGTAAGGTAAGAAACGATGCAAGACTTGTCCTATCTAATTTGTTAGGGCAATCGCTCCAAACCCTTCAGTTACCTTCATTTAGCGGGCAGTACTCTCATCAATTAGAGGTGTCCACTTATCCTGTGGGGACTTACTTTTTAACCTTACAAATTGGGGCGCAGGTGACGACGAGGAAGGTGGTGATTCAGCGGTAGAAGTTCTTAGGTAGTTACAGGAGCCTTGTTCATTAATTCGGTGCGAGATTGAGTTCTTAGATATGCTAAATTTTTAAAATTTGGCATCTCTTAATTTTCTTAATATCAACGGTGAGTGTGATTTTAAAAATTAACAATTATGAAAAGAACCATTAGTGAACGGCACGGGAAAAATCAATCTCTTGCTAGAACATTAATCAACTGATACTCAAAGGGTTTATCGATTAGCTCTTTGAGATTTTCAATCCAATAGGAGCTTATTTTCCAAAGAGATTCAAAGGCTTTGTTAATAGAATTAATCCAAATATTGGGTTCATAGCCCAAATAAGTGTTAAAATCCGTGATACTGCTAGGTTGTTCCAAAGAAGAAATTTCTTGATTTTTAACATTTGCCTTAGTACAAGAGCCATTGATTTTGCAAAATTGTCCTAAGTTTAAATAGAGAACACTCATAATCATAAGGAGACAAAATTGAATATTTGCACCATTTTGAGAATGATTGAATAGATCAATTCTATGGAGTTCCCTTTTGATAAATTTAAAAAGTAGTTCAATTTGCCAACGATAGCCATACAACATGATAATTTCTAAGGTGGACAAATCTAAACGATTCGTACAAATTCTAAATTCACTTTGAAGTACTGTAAAGATGACGAGTCGGTAAACCATTTGATTTAGGCTAAATTCAATATGTAGGCGAATGGCTCGTTGAGTTTTCTTATACTGTGCCCAACACATATTTGAAATAGTAGGAAAAATACTACCATCTACTAGGCTGATAAGATCTAATTCATCTATGGAATTAAGGCGAACAATTTTAGTATGTTGAAGCACATGGCGATACATTTTTATGAAAAAATCAGCACTAAATCGAGTAAAACCATCTCGAATAGTTGTCCATGCAAAAGCGTTTAAGCCTGAATATTTAGCCCTATCACTTAACTCTAATTTATTCGTCAATTTCCTCAATGATGGCACTTGCATCAAATAGGCAAATACCATCGTAAGCGTAAAATGTTGGAATTTGAATATTCTTGAACCACTAGATTTATCTATGGCTTCTCCATTCTTTTCAATATATTCTTGCAGAGGTTTG
>JBCCJE010000686.1:0-3758 GCA_039027925.1 Bacteroidota bacterium | reverse complement strand
TTTATGCGTAGTTATTTTTTCTTTATGCAAGGCGAAAAACGTAGGCGATGCGGGGCATCGGCGTCCCGAGTACTCGGGATCAACGCAGCAGAAAGGAAAAAGAACAAGTAGAAAATGTAAAGTTATTATTGAACCATTCCTTAGCTACTTTATTAATCGCATCTGCTCACTGTCCCAGAGGCGATCATTCTCTAGCATCCCTCTTTTTCTATCTTCTTCCATCAGTTTTTCCTGAGCGGCAATTTCTTCTCTGGCTCTAAAAACGTAGTCTTCTCCCTGCGGAGATTGGGTAGCCAACCTTCTCAAACTCGCCTCATCCGATTGAATAAATTTTTGTGCTTGCCGATGAAGCGTATATTTTCTGAATCCCATTTGATGAAGGACATCGCTTGCCAGCTTAACCGAAGTATCGAGCGATTCTCGATAAATATTGTCAACCCCCATATCCAATAATTCGTAGGCATCGTAACGATTTTTAGCTCGAACCATCAATTTTACGTGTGGGTATTTTTTCCTTATCAAGTTGACCAACTCCGAAGTGGTATCGGGATCATCAATGGCGATTATCATAATATCCGCTTCCGCAATTCCCGCCGACTCCAATAAATCAACCCTAGTGGCATCTCCGTAAAATACCTTGAAACCCATCCTTCTCAGTAAATCTACCCGATTGGAGTCCAAATCCAAAATGGTAGCTTCCACGCCGAAGGCTCGGAGAAACCTCCCCACCGTACTCCCAAAATGCCCAAATCCAACGAGGATCACTTTGTTGTGCTTTTCAAACTCTTCGTACGCAGGGCTTTCCTCCGTTTCTTTGGTACCGAATCGGGGTAAAATGAGACGCTCATTAAGAATAGCAAGAATCGGGGTCAGGGTCATGGATACCGCCGTGATCACGAGCATCATATCCAGTTCCACTTTATCTAAAATATTCAATTGGAAGGCAAACGAAAGCAAGACAAAGGCAAACTCTCCGATCTGGGCTAAGCCTACCGTAAGTAGTAATCGTTGGTCAAATTTTAATTTAAAAACTGCACCTACTAGAAATAAAACCAGGGCCTTCAATAAGATGATACCAACGATCAAACTACTAATCATCAAAGGATTCTCGCCAATGACCAAAAAATTGATAGAAGCCCCGACTGCCATAAAAAATAGTCCCAGCAGCAAATCTTTAAAAGGTTCAAGATTACTTTCCAGTTCGTGCTTAAATTCGCTAGTAGCTAAAACTACGCCCCCCAAAAATGCCCCCAACGCAGGACTCAGCCCCGCCAACTCCATTAAAAATGCAATGGCTAACACGATGAGCAAAGCGGAAGCTATGAGCAATTCTCTGACCCCAGTTTTGGCGACCAGCCTTAGCATGGGAACAAACAAATAGCGGCCCGCTAAAATCACCAAAGCTACCGACGCAACGATGGCAATAGCCTGTAACCATATGGGAAGATTTTCTAATAAGTTGGTGCTACCGTGGTCATCAGTTGTTGCGTGGGTAGCATTGGACAACAAGGGCAACGCACCCAGCATAAAAATGACGATGATGTCCTGAAATAGCAGTATCGAAAAAGAAGAAGCCCCAAAGGTGGTATTCATCAATCCTTTTTCCTTTAGCGTTTGTAAAACAATTGCGGTGGAAGAAAGTGATACCGCCATCGAAATAGCTAACGAAACTTTCCAACCGTATCCTAAGAAGGCAAACAGTGCGTACGAAAGCACTATCGTAGCTAGGACTTGCAGACCGCCCATACCGATAATGGTTTTTCGCATGCTCCAGAAGTTTTTGGGTTCTATTTCCAGACCAATCAAAAACAACATCATCACTACTCCGAACTCCGCAAAATGCAAAATTTCCTCGCCTTCTTCGCCCACAAAACCCAGTAGAAAGGGACCAATTAAAATTCCTGCTAACAAGTAACCCAAAACGGCACTTAGTCCAAATCGTTTGGCAATGGGTACACAAATGACAGCACCCGCCAGAAAAACAATAGCTTCAAAGAGTATGCTTCCAGTCATATAGAGTTAATATTTTCATTCCTCAGTTGAGGAAGGTCATTCTGAAAAATACAATTTTTCAATGCTTCGATAGGCTTATCCTGCTGAAGGTTTCCAATGATTTGTTGGTACTGAAGCGCATATTTTTGCAAATCATCCCGTGTAAGTTGATGCGTTCCCATGATCGCAAAGGGCGCCAAATATTCCATCCCGCAGAGTCTAGCAGTCTGTTCAAAGGGTCGTAAAAATTCATTAATCGAATAGACATTCTTTCCCTTGGCACAATATACTTTTGCGGAGCCACCAGTCGTAATGATTTGTAAACATTTCTTACCATTGAGAGCATTACCATTTGGACCATAGGCCCAACCGTACTCTAGCACCAAGTCAATCCACTGTTTCATCAGGGGCGGACAACTGTACCAGTAAAATGGATGGTGCCAAATAATGACATCGTGTTGTTCTAGCAATTTTTTCTCATACGGAATATCTATGTGAAAATCAGGATAAGTCTCATACAGATCGTGAAACGTAACTTCACTATTACTTTTGATACCTTGAACCAATACCTTATTGGTTCTGGATTGTTCAAATCTTGGGTGAGCAAACAGGATTAAAACACTTTTCATATTTGTAGTTATTTTATGTTCAGAAGTGCAGTAGTTCGCTGCGTTTTAGTAGTAACAGGGCTTAGTGATTTGAAGTTGATGTGATGATAAAAAAAAATAACTTGATGATGTAACAATTCATCAAAAGGTAAATAAACAAAGATTTTCTTCAATTCTACCCAAGAATTGTCTCTTAACCTGCATATTTTCCGCATTGCGGCTGCCTTAACAACTGATTAACAAGCCCTTTTTCGGCAATGACCTATTTTTGTAGTCATTGTGAAAATGCTACATACATATTGTACTTTTCACAATGTATTTGGTAAGTTATTTGCGGTATGTGATTATTAATGAAAAACCATTAATTTTACACCGCATTCTAAAATTTAAAATTCTTTTTTAACAAATTATCAATCAAATAAGAATAATAATGGAAAAGTCTAAACAAATTCAAATCGGTTTACTAGCACTCGTAGCGATTTTATTGGGATTAAATCTAACTGGTGTCTTTGATGGTGCCTTCGGAGAAAGTTCATCCGAAAAAACTTCCATCAGAGAGCAAGCTAGAAATCAAGTCATTGCCAACACACCAGTTAACAACAGTAGTAGCACTAGCCCTGCCGCTGCAACACCTACTCAGGCCGCTGCCGAAGTACCTTCAGGACCCACTACTACAATTGAGTTCGAAGAAACGGAGTTTGACTTCGGTACAATTGATGAAGGAGAAAAAGTTTCTCACCTGTACAAATTCAAAAACACAGGTAACGAGCCTTTAATCATTAAAGATGCTAAAGGTAGCTGTGGATGTACTGTTCCTCAATGGCCAAAAGAGCCAGTACCAGTAGGAGGTACCGCTGAAATGTTGGTAGAATTTAATAGTAAAGGAAAGTCTGGTGCTCAGAACAAAAGAGTTACTATCACGGCTAACACCAATCCAGCACAAACCTTTATCAGTATCAAAGGTCAGGTGAACAAAAAAGATGCGCCTGCTGCTACTCCTGTTCAGTAAGAAAAGTTTTTCTTTTTAAAAATATAAAAAACCTGATGCGATTGTTTTCGTATCAGGTTTTTTGTTTGGAGGAGGGGACAAAGAATTAAGAATGATGAATTAAGAATGATGAATTAAGAATGATGAATTAAGAATGATGAATTAAGAAT
>JBCCJE010000685.1:0-3771 GCA_039027925.1 Bacteroidota bacterium | reverse complement strand
TTTTGATAGTTAGTTGCTTTTTATAAGGAAAGAGAAAAGCGATGCTTCTCCAAAATCTTAGAGAATAAAGATACTTAATTTTTTAGAGGAGGAAGGAGTCGGGAGAGATGAGGGATGAGTGAGGAGAGAGGAGTGAGGTGTCACCGTCTGATCGTCCATCATAAAAATCTTAACAATCATATAAGATCAGCTTTAAAGTGTGCAGTTTCGGTGAATACATATATACTATAATCGAATTATAATATATTCAACGCTGATTGGTTATGATTATTAAGGTCGTTATGATGGACGATTAGACGGTGACACCTCACTCATCACTCATCACTCATCACTCATCACTTCCCTCTTCCAAAGATGAAAAACACTTTCACAAGTACGTTGTTACTTTTTACTTTTTTCCACAAATCCAAATTCAGTCAACTGTACCCTAGCGATCATTTCGATAGCGAGGTTGAGGGTATTTTCTTGGAGTGTTTTTCCGATGTTAATGGCTAAGTATTCATTAATTTTTTCAAGGTACATTTCCATTGCTTGCGCTGAAACGGATCGTTTTTGGTAGGTTTTGATGACCTGCTTTTTTAGTTCGTGAAGGGGCAAATTACTCCATGCTTCGGGGATTTTGGTTTTGTCTAGCGATTCAAATTTTAGGCTACCGTCCATAATTTTGGCTATCCAATCGGTTCTTTTTTTTAATTTGATGTATTTATAAATCAACATATCACGGTAGGCAGGATCAATTTCGTAGTCGAAGTGAGAGCGATCATTTTTTGGAAAAAACTCTTCTTCCACCTTATCAAAAGAATTTTTGTATTCCCTGAAAATTTTCAGAATCTTATTGTCGTAGGGCGTTTTAAATTTTTCAGCCTCTATATTTTGATTGATGGAGGCAAACTCTCCCGCACCGAGTAAGGCCGCCCGTTCCCATCCCAAATCTCGCCCCAGCGAATCTTTTCCACAAAAAATCGTATTCAAAATAATGCCCTTGGATTGGGCATTTTTACGTGCAGTTTCAAAATCAAAATCACCTTGCTCGAAGGCTTCGTTGCCCGCAATAAAGATACACTTAAAGGCATGCTCGCTTTTTCTCCACTTTAAATTTTCTAAGGAAAAATGTATGGCTTCGGGAGCGTATTCGTTTCCACCGCCAGTTTTTAAGAGGAAAAGTTTATCCGAAAGCGTGTCAACATCAGTAATAAAATCCGTCTCTAAATGAATAAAGTTGTTTTCCCCAAAATTTGCATTTCCGTAGGTCACCACGCCCCACTCAATTTTCGGGGATTGGTTGTCTTTTTCAAAATTTTCCATAAAGGCTAACAATGACCACACGTGAGATTGCGCCTGACTGATAAGCCCTTTCATGCTGCCGCTCACGTCCAAGATCAGGCATACTTGGATAAAGTTGGTGGAATCTTCGGAAGTCCTACTCTGACCATTTAGAATAAAATGACTAGAGAAAAGAATAAACAAAATGGTTATTTTATTTTTCATAGTTTTAGGATTTGATTAGTAGTAACCATCACAAAATAAAAAAATGGAATTAAAAGATAAGTTTTTAGCAGCGATAGAAAGTGACCAACCCGTCCTCGTAGATTTTTTTGCCACTTGGTGTGGACCATGTATGGCGATGAATCCTATCTTGGAAGAGGTAAAAAAGGAAATAGCGGGACAAGGAACGATTTTTAAATTTGACGTGGACGCCAATCCAAAATTCGCCTCCGAAATGGGCGTGATGGGTGTACCTACTTTTATGGTTTTTAAAAACGGAAAAAAACTCTGGCACGAAGCGGGCACAAAAACGGCAGCGCAACTCCTAGAAATCATCTTAGAAAAAGTATAATCAGTTATTATGAAATTTCACGTCGAAACCGAACGATTAATCATGCGAGATTTTAGAGAAGAAGATGCCGAGGGAATTTTTAAATTGGACTCCAACCCATCTGTAGTTCAATACTTACACATGGCGCCTATGAACAGCCTTCAGCAGGCCATTGAGCAGATCGAGCACGTGAGAAGCCAATACGAAAAGAACGGCATTGGACGGTGGGTGCTCATCGAGAAAGCAACCAACTCCTTCGTTGGTTGGTCAGGATTAAAATTTGAAAATCATCCTTTACTAAATAATCAGCAGGATTACTACGACGTAGGCTACCGCTTGCTACCCGAATACTGGGGCAGGGGCTACGCCACCGAATCGGCCATCGCCTCGGTACAGTATGGATGGGAAAAAATGGGATTGAAAAAAATGAACGCCGCCGCACATTCCGAAAATCTAGCTTCGAAAAATGTCTTGAAGAAAATAGGATTCAAGGAAGTTTCACTTGTGCCTTTTTATGATTTTCAAGTAGTGTGGTACGAATTATTAAAATAAATATGCGTCAAAAAAACATTGTCACAAAAGCAGTATCTCTACTCCAAATCTGTACCGCGCCTTTTATAAATTTATAGATCAAATTAATGTCCTCCCACACCGCTTAACTTTCCACGCCTAGATTTTTACAGATAAATTTTTTCTATGAAACTAATTTTTAGAAATCTTAGTGTGGGCGTATTGTCTCTCCTTTTTACTTTCCAATCGTACGGTCAAAATATATGCGAGGACTCCCAGCAGGATAGGCAGATCAAGGGTACGCAAGTACCTATTGCCTCCATTTCGTATCATTCCAGATCAAAATCTGATGGTAAAATCATCTGGCAAGATGGCACCCACTACGAAGGTGAAATCAGTCAGGATCAGCTACACGGAAAAGGTAGGCTGACCGTTCCGAATCAATTTCAGTATCAAGGCGATTTTGAAAAAGACCTTCCTCACGGCAACGGAAAAATCATTTACGAAGATGGCAGCCAGTACGAAGGGGATTGGAAAAATGGTCGTAAGGATGGTTTCGGTGCGTTCAAGTCTTCTTGTCATTATGAGTATCTCGGCAACTTTAAGGAAGGCCGCATGCACGGTAGCGGCGTCATTCGTTTGGGCGAAAGGGAGTCTTTCTCTGGCAATTGGAGAGCGGGTGTTCTCGACGGTAAGGGCATCCATTACTTGGAAGATGGTAGCCGTTTCGAGGGCAATTATCGAGAAGGACAAAAACACGGGATGGGATTTGTTGCTTGGGAAAATGGTGATACATTGAAGGCTTTTTGGAAAAATGGCGTCATCGAAGGAGAAAGCATTTTTAGTTTTTCGGATGGCTCTGCCATAGTTCATTTTTGGAAAGATGGAAAGACTGATGATAAGGTGACATTCATTCAGCCAAGTGGATTGAAGTATGCTGGCAGTGCGGCATCCATCGCTAAGTTGGTTATCAAAACCAGCCTGAGTAATTATCCAGGTATTGACGATAATTTTTCGTTGGCCTACTATTCCGTTGCGATGGAGTACCGCAACCAAAATGATTTTAAAGGTGCAACCGACCAACTGCTCATGGCGCAGTTTTTTCAAGATCCCTTCGAGGAAGATTCCAGATTGACCCAAATGGTTAATAATGAACTAGAAAAAATAACAGCGGAAAGAGAAAAAATAGAAGTAGCAAAAAAAGAAGCAACAGAGGAGGAAAATCCAAAATAATCGCAAAATTAAGAAAACATCAATTTTTAAAAAATTTATTTTTTCTAGTTTGTTCTAACACTACTTTAAATAAAATTCAACTCATTTTTTAGCCATGCACAAGAATACATAATTGATAATTGCTAGCTAAAAATGGAACACTTGCATTAGATTTGGAACAATGGAGTCGCTTGGTACCTTTTTCGCGCCGTTCTTTAAAATTTAGTCGCAAT
>JBCCJE010000684.1:0-3778 GCA_039027925.1 Bacteroidota bacterium | reverse complement strand
GATTATTGGATGCAAGAAATGATTGATGGCGATCTTGGCAAAAGAACTGTTTGGGCAAAAGTATTAGAGAGCCGCCAGCAAAAGGGATTACCCTATATTTTCTTTACCGACAATATCAATAGAAATAAACCACAGGTTTATAAAGATAAGAATCTAAAAATCAGTTCTAGTAATCTTTGTTCGGAGATTGCGCTCCCCTCTACTTTTGAGGAGTCCTTTATCTGCTGTCTTTCTTCGATGAACTTAGAACTGTACGATGAATGGAAAGGAACTGATGCCGTGAAGACAGCTACTTATTTCTTAGATGCAGTCTTACAGGAGTTTATCGCAAAAACGGAAGACAATTATTACTTAGCTTCTGCTAATAGGTTTGCGAAAAGACATCGTGCCTTGGGATTAGGGGCGATGGGATGGCATTCCTATTTGCAAAAAAATAACATTGCCTTTGAGAGTCTGCGGGCAAAATCATTGAACAATGAGATTTTTAAATATATCCACGACGAAGCCTACAAAGCGAGTGCTGCATTGGCAGAAATCTACGGTGAGCCAGAAATACTAAAAGGTTACGGTAGAAGAAATACGACCTTGCTGGCAGTTGCTCCTACGACTTCCTCCTCTGCAATATTGGGACAAACTTCTCCCGGTATAGAGCCATACAGCAGCAACTACTACAAAGCAGGATTGGCTAAGGGGAATTTTATGCGTAAGAACAAATGGTTGAAAGCATTGCTAAAGGAAAAAAGAATGGACAACGAAGATACGTGGAGAAGTATCATGCTAAATCGTGGAAGTGTACAGCACCTCGGGGAGTTGACCGATGGCGAAAAAGCAGTTTTTAAAACCTTTAAGGAAATCAGCCAATTAGAGATTGTTCAACAAGCAGGCATTCGTCAAAAATACATTGACCAAGCACAAAGCCTCAACCTAAATATTCCGTCTGATCTTCCGGTAAAAGAAGTCAACCGATTGATGATCGAAGCGTGGAAATTAGGCGTAAAGACATTGTATTACCAACGCAGCCAAAGCGTATCCAAGGAATTTGTTGCGAATATGGTAAGTTGTTCCAGTTGCGAGGCGTAGAGACGTGGCACTGCCGCGTCTATCTATATATAAAACCGCGTCTATCTATATGTAAAACCGCGTCTATCTATTTATAAAAACATTACATCACAAACACAATAGGGACGTGTCAATGACACGTCCCTATAATATTGTTAACGCCTATAATATTGTTAACGAATGTGACGGTGGGCCGGGACGGTGGCGGCGGTAGAGACGCGGCACTGCCGCGTCTCTACGTACCGGGGGGCGGACACCCCCAAATTTTATTCCACCACAATCCTCTTCACACCTACACCCGCATCGGTCTGTACCTCTAGGAAATAAATACCAGATCGTAGCCCATCAGTAGATATTTCGTAAATACCTTCATTTTCCCACATTTTCAGAAACTGCCCCATCGTATTAAGGAGCTTGATTTTTTCGATAGTCATACCTTCCGCATTTACGAAAAGAATATCCCTTACTGGATTCGGATACGTAGAAATGGCATTACTGATTTCTTTCGAAACATCCTTAGTACTCGTCACTACGACGTCCACCTCCTCGCCACTCACCGTCAAATCAATCCCTTGGCTAGAGATAGTCTGTATATCTACAATAGAAAAGGATAAAAATTCTTCATTCTCCGTTTCGGTGATAGATACAATAATATCTTCACTCATCACAAAGGTGAAGGACGCAATCTTACCGTAGCCACTAGAAGGTTGATTATCATTTTTTACCATAGCTACTTCTATTCGATCATCGTCAGGAAATTCGTGCGACATCTCCATCAGGTTACCCGTATCGCCCATCCACGAATCCGAAACATTCATAAAGAAAGTACCCGGCTCCAAAAAAGATTCAGAAGCCTCGATGGCAAATGCTATTCCGTACAAATCATCAATGGGCTGACCTGCATCTGCCAGCATAATATCTATCGTGATCGGTTGCCCTGCTATCAAGGTGTCAGGCGTATTGAGTGACAACGTGTAAGTATTGTTATTATTCACTACTGGTTGGTGAGTGATGGGTTCAAGGTGCTGTTGATTATAATTAAGGTTGATAGCGGTGATGTCGTCTTCGTTGACGATACCATCACCATTTGAGTCGGCGTGTTTTGCATTTACGTTGTTAGAAAACGTGTGGGACCAATCGGAGGCAGGCTGCCCAAACCAATCGAAAGAGTTATTGGATCTAGCTGGCCCTTCCAAACCATAAGCCAATCCAATCTGCAACAAATCCCAAGCATTGGCAGAACCATTATTATCAGCATCTCCTGGATAAACTAATCCAGCAATACTACAATTCGGCCCCAACTGATCGTACGAAACAATACCAAGACTGACATCATCAAAAGCATCCGTAATCATATCCGCGATAGCTGTTAAGTCATTGGTACACCAGCAGTTATTATTCAGATCAATCGGCTGATCGGTAGTCAAGACAACTGCTTGGTCAGTACTAGTGCAGAAAAAATTCTCTTGAATATTGGCACCAGGACCCTCTACTTGCAACGCTACATTATTAGCGTTGAAAGAATTATTCGTGATGCTTAGTTGAAAATTAAGATTTACATTGACCCCAATGGCATTATTACTAAATACTGAATTTTGAATATCTCCTTTGCTTACTCCTATGCCTCTATCCGTTGAGCCAGAAAAAGTAGAACTATCCACGATGGCCCAGTAGCCGTCGAAGCCTCGCTCGTTATCAATGAAGGTACTATTTTCGATAACCGCAATATTGACGATGTTACTGATGTAACCAACAGCCAATCCATTATTGGTAAAGGTACAGTTGGTTACTCTTCCTCCCGAGTCGATGTTGTTAAAAGTCATCGGATTACCAAAGCCTACACCATTATCAGTAAAGGTACAGTTGATAGCTGACATCCGTCCTTCCATGCCGACGCCATTTTCCAAAAATTCAGTATCGGAAATTGTGACCCAGTTGTATCCCTGCGCACCATCAAAAACCCCACGATCATTAAATCTAAATATGGAATTATCAATAGAGCGATAAGCATATCCAGATCCGTAATTCAAGCCAGTTTCAGCGTGCTCGATAATGACGTAATCCAGCGCAATCCCTACGGAATCATTAGTGATAGTCGTATTTTCGATGCCATTCCAAGTGGCCAGTCCTGTCCCCGTAGTATCATTTACCGTAAAAATAATAGGTGCAGTATCCGTCCCAATGGCCGAGAGATCGCCCTCTCTAAGTTCCAATCTAGTGTCAGGATTAAATTTGATTTCAACACCGGGCTCGATGGTTAGGCTTCCATCTGGAAAGACAACTACATCGCTCGTCACGACGTAGGGGCTAGCCGTAGCCGTCCAAGTAGTTGGAGTAAAAATACCACCGCTAACTTCCGTTTGGGCGAGGATAGCTTGACTTATCATCAAGGCAAAAAGAAAGAATAGTAAAGATTTTTTCATGTTCGTATTATTTTTCAGCGTTAGTGATTATGCTAATTTCGACCGATCTAGTTTGGAATCAGTCGCTTGTTTTGAATGCTTATTCGTAGGCAATTTTTCCGTGAATACTTTTTGAAAAAATTACCCTGAATAATTGAGTGTGAAATGCCATTGCAGACTTTCTATTTTACAAATATAGTTTAGGAGCAAATGCCAACAAACTACAATTATTCAGAATTATGAACCATTTGTTTGGTATTGTGTTGCTGTAAATAGCTGATTATCATTATTTTTGATAAATACATTTTATAAAAATT
>JBCCJE010000683.1:0-3779 GCA_039027925.1 Bacteroidota bacterium | reverse complement strand
GTCGGAACGGGGCTTCAGTTTCCCATATCAGAATTTGTGAGTGGAGTTATCGAATTTTCGATTAGCCCAGATTTTTCGGAGCAGTATCGGCAGCCTGCTTTTTCTGGAAATGTCATCCAAAATGGTGCCCCCATGTTTCGGAGCTTTCCCGAACGAAAAATAAGAAACATCGTGGTAGAGCTATCGGCAGGATTCAGATTTTTGCAAAAAATAGAATACATTGATTAGAGGAATATTGCAAATAATGATGGATGGTTTGCCATTTTCAAAAAATGTTTTTAGCCATTTTTGGAAAATATCTTCTGCTAGTTATGCCGTACTCACTTTGATTTTTTTTCTAGGAAAAAATATTTTGTGGAGTCAAGATCAAGCTAAGGGTCAAGTCGTAGATTATGCCCATTATAATCAAGGGATAGCGTTTAAAAATTTAGGAAAATATACGGACGCTATTTTGTCCTTCGAAAAATTTATCCAACAATATCCGCACGAGCATCCAGATGTTTATTACCAAAGAGGAAAATCTTATCTTTTGCTCCATCAGTTTGATCGTGCAGTTTTAGATTTTCAACAAGTCATCCAATTGGATCAAGTCAATCAAGAAGCCTCTTACCACCTCGGTAAGATTTTTTTCCAACAACAGAAATATAACGAAGCACTTCGGTACTTTACTCAATCCATTCAGTTGAATACCAGCCACGCCTTATCTTACAATGATCGCGGATTAGTGCTGTGTCAACTCCGAAAATTTGATCGGGCTTTGGCGGATTTTTCTACGGCGACAAAATTGGATCCTACCTTCGCCGTGGCATTTAATAATGCAGGCGCAGCTCGCTACTTTAAGCAGGATATTGCCAAACCCACTTCCAAGGATTTGAAAGAGGCCAAAGGGTGGTTTTCAAAAGCCATCCAAATTGATCCTACTTTAGCTGTGGCCTACCGCAATCGGGCTTCCATAAGTATCCTCACTAAAAATTATAAACTTGCGTTGGATGACTTAGAAAAAGCAAAAAAAATCAACCCCAATGATGCGATGACTTTTTTTTATTTAGGAGTTGCCTACGCTGATACGTATCAGGCACAGCGGGCATTTGATACTTTTAAGAAAGTATTGGAAATGAATCCACAGCTAGCCATAGCCCACGAAGAAATGGGCAATTTGTATAAACTTACTCAACAATTTGATTACGCCATTTATCAGTATGAGTTGGCTAAGTCGGCGCGTCCCAATACTGGAAACTTGTACAAAGGACTTTTGAGTTATCGAACGGCACTCGTTTACGCAGCGCAAAAAAATACCCCCAAAATGTATGCTCACTTAAAAAAAGCCAGAGTACTAGGCGCATTTAAGGATCAACAACTCTACCAAGATTTTCAAAAAGCAAAGGAGTTGAATCCATTTCGTTTGGAGAAATCTTTTCGGCGGTTTCAAAAATCGCTTTTCAAAATCAAAAAAGACAATAAATTTCTAAATGCTGATTTGGGGTGGTTTCGAATGCGAAAGTGAACAGGGGTAAGGGCTTCCTTGGTGTTCAAAAATATGTTTCTTACTTTGAGTCATTTGTATTGGTAATCGGATTTGAAAATGATGAAAAAAAATCTGGAAACGATAGTGCATCTACTTTTTTGGTTGTGGTATTTTACTGCCATCAATGTGGATTGGACTTCCGATTGGTTCGATCGGTCTTTACGGACGAACACGCCCGCCCCGCTATCCGTGATTTTATTTCCCATTTTATTTTATGTACATACCTTTTGGATCATTCCCAAATTTCTCAAAAAGGAAAAATGGATGTGGTACACGTTGGGGTTTATTGGGGTATTTATTTTACCGGAGATCATTCGTTCGGGATTGATGTCATGGCTCGGTGAGCGCACTTTTAGTGAAGAAATATTGAGTCGGGATAGTCTGATCTTTGGAGCGCCGAGCGTTTTTTGGGTAACATTGGTGGCGTCCTTTGGTTACCGTTTTACCAAAGATTGGTTTGCCCAGCAGCGCAAAGCTAAGGTAGCGGAATCGCTTCCTAACAATGCTTCTCCAAAAATGGCCAAAGCAGTCGTGACCACCTTGGACGACGAGGAAGCTACTACGCTAATGGCTAATTTGAAAAAATGTATGCTAGAGAAAAAACCCTACACCGATCCAGAATTGTCCTTGTCCAAATTGGCGCAACGTATTGAAACCACAGACAAAAAATTATCCATCCTCCTTAATCAAAATATGGAAACCAATTTTTACGATTATCTGAATACTTTCCGAATCAATGATTTTAAGGCGGCGGTCAAAAGTGGAAAACTGAACAACTTATCCATCACGGGACTAGCTGCGCAGTGCGGGTTCAAATCCAAAAGTAGTTTTTATCGCGCCTTTAAAAAAGAAACGGGTATGACCCCCACGGCGTACTTCAAATCACAAAACCCCTAATGATTGCAGCCTTAATCGTCTCTTTGCTTCCAATGGGACTCCCAAAATCCTCAATTTAGTGCCACAGCATCCTTTGAGACCCTTCTTGTCTTGGTTGCTTTGATTTTCTCCCGCTTGCCTGCTGATCTTTGTAAAAAAAATACAAAGATGAATTTATCCATCCAACAATTGAATAAGACTTACGCTAACGGTACCAAGGCTATTGATAATTTAACATTATCCATAGGCAAAGGAATGTTCGGGTTGCTTGGCCCGAATGGGGCAGGGAAATCTTCCTTGATGCGAACCATCGCCACACTGCAAACTGCCGATAGCGGAGCGATACATTTTAAGGGAGAAAATATTTTTGAAAACAAAACCAACTTCCGCAAAACCCTAGGTTATCTCCCACAGGATTTTGGGGTGTATCCTAAGGATTCCGCCGAGCGGTTACTTGATTATTTTGCGGTACTCAAAGGCATCGTATCCAAAAAAGAAAGGAAAGCAGCGATAGCCGAGGTATTGGAAATGACCAACCTTTTGGAGGTTCGAAAAAAACGAGTAAGTACCTTTTCGGGAGGGATGCGGCAGCGATTTGGAATTGCGCAGTTGTTGTTGAATCGTCCCCAACTAATCATCGTGGACGAACCCACCGCGGGATTAGATCCTTCGGAGAGGAGTCGCTTTTTGAATGTTTTACGCAATGTAGGTAGTTCTAACATTGTGATCTTTTCTACGCACCTAGTGGAAGATGTCAGGGAACTTTGCAGCGAGATGGCGATCATCAATCAAGGAAAACTACTGACCAAAATTGCTCCGAAGGCGGCGGTTGTTCAACTCGAAGGAAAAATTTGGGAGACCCCAATGTCAGCGGAGTTGCTTCCCGCAGAATGCTCACTGCTCAGTACTCGCTACGCCGACGACGGTAGGCTGATGACTAGGGTATTTTCTGACACCACACTTGGTTCGGACTTCCTTGCGCAAAAACCAAAATTGGAAGATTACTATTTCCTCACCTTAAATCAATAAGCTATGCTCAAATATATTTTCAAATACGAACTAGCGCATTGGCTGAGGTCGCCGTTGACTTACGGTTTTGTCGTCATATTTTTTGCTTTGGCATTTGTGCTGCTGATTGGTACGGCAGGATATTTCGATGGCCCGCCGTCCGCTGACGTTCAAGTGAGTTTTTTAAATACTCCCTTTGAGTTAACCAAAATGGGTAACTTCTTTTTTAAAATTATGATGTTCACCATTCCCGTTTTTGTGGGCAATGCTATTTTTCGGGATTACGATAGCCGTACATTTTCTATTTTGTATGCCTTCCCCATTTCGAAAAAAGACTATTTGTGGGGAAAATTTGGGAGTGGATTTTTAT
>JBCCJE010000682.1:0-3786 GCA_039027925.1 Bacteroidota bacterium | reverse complement strand
CGGCTACTTATTCTTAGGAATAGTGAATAACAATTTTATTTTTTAATCATCTAAACCAATGAAAATGAAAAAACTATACATTTTCTTTTTTCTAGTACTTCCATTTTTTTTACAAGCACAAATTACCATCACGGCTAGTGACCTTCCACAAGCAGGTGATGTCATTAGCTCGGTGAACTGCGATGTGCCTCCTAATTTTTCTATCGGCTCGGCGGGCGCCAACCAAAGCTATGACTTTAGCGGACTTATTCAGTTGGACACTACGGTTACTTCGTTTGTAAATGTTAGCGGAACGGCGGGCGCAAGTGAATTTCCCAATGCGACCCTCGCTTCCGATGAAGACGGAGACTTTATTTATTACGAGCAAACCAGCGATGCTTTTTTTCTAGTAGGATTTTATATAGATACGTCAACTGCGGGAATTGGGCAATTTCTTGCCTCACCGTTCGATCCTCCACAAAAGATATTCGAAATCCCAACTACGTTCAATACGAGCTTTGTGGATAACAATGCTTTCACGCTGACCATTGCCGAAGATTCAGGGCTTGCGGATTCTATTCGAACTACGACTACTTTCACCAACGATGTATTGGTAGATGGATACGGAACGATCACTACGCCCGATGGTACGTTTGATTGTTTACGCGAACGGCGGTATCAGACAACCACCTCTACCACAGAATTATACATAGCTGGTATGTGGACTCCTTTTGGTATTCCTATCACATTTAATGATACTACTTATAATTGGTACGCTAATAACAGTAGTGGACCGATGGCCTCGGCAACTATCGAAAATGGAATAGTGGTTGGAGCTAGTTATAATATTCTTAGCCCAAATACGGCAGCACCACTTGCTGACTTTTCTTTTGTGACTGTCACCGGGGCTTCCGTTGATTTTACGGATGAATCTACGAACAGCCCGACGAGTTGGGCGTGGGACTTCGGGGACGGAAATACCAGCACGATGCAAAATCCATCTCACACCTTTGCCGCAACGGGTAACTATAATGTTTGCCTAACGGCATCCAATAGCGCTGGTTCTAATACGAGTTGTCAAATGGTGTTCGCATCGGTCGTTATTGCTCCTGTGGCTAATTTCTCGGTGACTACCGTTACTGGTTCTTCTTTTGATTTTACGGACGAATCTACGAATAATCCGACGAGTTGGATGTGGGACTTCGGGGACGGAAATACCAGCACGATGCAAAATCCATCTCACACCTTTGCCGCAACGGGCGATTATAATGTTTGCCTGACGGTAACCAATAGTGCTGGTTCTAACACGACTTGTACGATGGTGGCAGCAACGGTTGTAGTAGCCCCCGTCGCTAGTTTTTCAGTGACTACCGTTACTGGTTCTTCTTTTGATTTTACGGATGAATCTACCAATGATCCAACGAGTTGGATGTGGGACTTCGGAGACGGAAATACCAGCACGATGCAAAATCCATCTCACACCTTTACCGCAACGGGCGATTATAATGTTTGCCTGACGGTAACCAATAGCGCTGGTTCTAACACGACTTGTACGATGGTGGCTGCAACGGTTGTAGTCGCTCCCGTCGCTAGTTTTTCTTTTACTACTACTGGGGCAGATTATACTTTTACCGATGAGTCCACGAATACTCCAACTGATTGGGCGTGGGACTTTGGGGATAGCAATACGAGTACTGACCAAAATCCACAGCATACCTTCACGACTTCGGGGATGTTCAATGTTTGTTTGACGGTGTCCAATAGTGCTGGTTCGAATACGAGTTGTCAAATGATAGATGTGATGATAACCTCAACGGAAGAAATTAATGAAAGTATATCAATGAATATTTTTCCTAATCCCGTCAAGGACGTCTTAAATATTCAATTGGAAAACCAAAATTTTGAGCAACTCCAATTCCAACTTTTTAATTCAATTGGTCAAGTTGTTTTGGAAAAAACGATTCAAAGCAATGGTATCTACGATGTAGATGTCAAAAATATTCCTTCGGAAATGTATTACTACATTTTGACCGATCAGGACGGTAACATCCGAAACCGAGGAAGTGTCGTGAAGGGAAATTGAAAAATCAGTATTGATAACATAAGTGATGGGCGTTGAGACTTTTAGTTTTCAACGCCCATTACATTTTTCATCACTCCTCAAACTAATAAAACATTTCCTTTCAATTTCATAACTTTGCTTTTTAATTTTTTTCAAAAAATACCCCTATGAATTTTGACGAAATACAAAACCTTCGCGAAGCAATTAAGGCAACACCCGAAAGTATTCCGCTTCGCAAATTATTAGCTAATGCGTTGATAAAAAATGAACGCTGGGAAGAAGCAGAAATTGAAATCAAAGAAACCTTAAAACTTGCGCCCAATGATCTGCAAGTAAAAATTGCCCTCGCTCAGACTTTTTACGAATTAGGAAAAACCTCAACGGGCTTAGTCCTGGTAGAAGAATTGGTCAACTTAGATAGACCTCCCGCCCAAGCCTATTTGATCTACGCAAAACTATTGTTAAAAACAAATGACGCAGCGAGCGCAAAGGACGCTTACGAAAAAGCAACCATCATTGACGCTAGCTTAAAAGATACGTTCTTAGAGTCCAAAATTAATATGAAAGTTCAGGAAGGAGCAGCCCCCGAACCCGAAAAAATAAAACTTGGAGGTCCCGATGACGACGAGTTGAACGAAGCGGATAGTTATATTGACATCGAACGACCCAAGGTAAGTTTTGAGGACGTAGGCGGCATGGATAAATTAAAAGAGGAAATTCGAATGAAGATCATTCATCCACTCGAACATCCCGAAATTTATAAAGCCTATGGGAAAAAAATTGGAGGTGGTATTTTGATGTACGGTCCTCCGGGGTGTGGTAAGACTCACTTGGCGAGAGCAACGGCCGGAGAAATCAACGCTAATTTTATCCCCGTAGGCATTAGCGATATTTTAGATATGTACATTGGTCAGAGTGAGCGCAACCTTCACGCTATTTTTGAAAAAGCTCGAAGACTGAAACCTTGTGTGCTTTTCTTTGATGAAGTAGATGCGCTCGGTGCTAATCGAACAGATATGCGAACGAGTGCAGGAAAACACGTCATCAATCAATTTCTTGCCGAGATGGATGGTGTGCAGTACGACAATGACGGTATCTTAATCTTAGCGGCTACCAATGCTCCTTGGCATCTCGATCCTGCCTTCCGCCGCCCCGGAAGATTCGATAGAATTATTTTTGTTCCGCCCCCAGATGAAAACGCTAAAGAAGCGATTCTCGAAATCAAGCTCAAGGAAAAACCTACGCAAAACATTGATTATCAGCGGGTTGCCAAAAGAGCTAAAGATTTTTCGGGTGCAGATTTAGAGGCAGTAATTGATATTGCCATCGAATCAAAATTAGCGGAGGCGATGAAGAACGGTATTCCTACGCCTTTGACTACCAAGGACTTAGAGGCAGGTATCAAAAAACATCGAGCTACTACGAAAGAGTGGTTCAACACCGCAAAGAACTACGCATTGTTCGCCAATGACTCTGGCTTGTATGATGATATTTTGGAGTTTATGAAGTTGTAGATTGATCTAGGATTTTCCCAAAAAAATAACCGAATAGCAAAACAGCTACTCGGTTATTGATCAATTTGGATATTCTAAAGCATAAAACGAAAAACTAAATGTCCCCTGATTTTAAGCCGCAGGGTAAGGCTATAAGTTATTCAGTAAGGCAGCAGCTTCCGCTTTTTTCCAGCCGCCATTTTCGACGACTGATTTTAGTAAGGCTTCGGCTGCTTTTTTGTTTCCTTTTTT
>JBCCJE010000681.1:0-3791 GCA_039027925.1 Bacteroidota bacterium | reverse complement strand
CACCAGAGGTGCGACATATAGGTAGTAGTAAAATTGAAATCCTACGTAATCTCAAAGTCCCAGAAATAGCTCCACCTGCCTACCTGTACAACAATTCCTTTATGGGAGTAAAGATATGATTGAGCATTACTGAGCATTAATTTCTGATTCACGGGATAAGTAGCTGACGATCTTACTGAATCTATCGTGCTCATTACCAGATACTTGAATATATTTTTTTTCGTACTTCGTAAGTTCTTTTTTATAAATTTTCAACAACTCCTCTCGATCATTTGGGTTTTCTCTTTGTGGATCAAACGTCCAAGGAATATCTGGACTACACAAAATGTATAGTTCCTGTTGATCTTTTTCAAACTGCTCCGTGATCCACTTATCACAGCTTTGGTAGCGGTACTCCGACCAAACTTTGATGACCAACATACTCGTATCACAAAACAAAAAACGATTCGCTTTTTTGTAAAAAAAATCTTCCAAATCCTTTTGCCCCTTAGCTATTTTTACGAGATCATCTTCTCGGTAAGGTCTTTTTAAACCTTCCAAGTATGTCCGAGCAAACTCAGGTACCCACACCGAATCGAATTGCTCTGCCAACTGTTGAGCCAACGTTGTTTTCCCCGAAGATTCGGGTCCCGTAAGAATTATCTTTTTTATTTTTTTATCCAAAGTAAATGACGAATTTTGTGGTTAGTTGAATTTTTAAGATGGGAAGAGAAAATTAGGAGGAGAGAAGCGGGAAGAGAGAGCGGAAAAGCGAGAACGCTAGGGTATTAAATCTATACTCATCTTCCTATTTCCATTAGTTCTAAAACTAATATCAATCGAAATCGTTTAAACACCAGCCACTTAAAAATATTCATCATCCCCCAAAGTTTCGGGGCAGGCGTCATTTTTAATTCATCATTCTTAATTCTTCATAATTCACAAGTGCACACCATAGAACCTCATTTTCATTGGAGAGATAGATACAATGCTGCGGACGATCAGCTATCACCTTTTTACGGACGAGAGTATAGCGAATTTCAATTTACCCAAAAAGTTTATAATTATTTTATACATCCCCAGTGGGATCACTTTGGGTCGCCTACGCTTTACATGAAAATCCTTTACGTAGATTACGATGAAGGGTACGCCATCATGGAATTTATAGGAGAGTGGAATGACGGCGTGACCAACGACATCATGTACCTCAAAAGAGACGTAGTGGACGAACTAGCAGTACAAGGCATTAGCAAGTATATTTTGATTTGTGAAAATGTACTCAACTTTCATGGTTCTGATGATTGCTACTACGAAGAATGGTTGGACGATGTACAAGACAGCAATGGCTGGATTTGTTTAGTTAACTTACTAGAACACGTTCAAACCGAAATGGAAGAAACCCAACTGCAATACTTCGTCAACCTCGGCGGCAATTTTAACGATGTCATCTGGCGGCCACACACTCCTAAAGTATTTTTTAAATTGATCGAACAAATCATTCATTCGGAAACCAAACAACTTAGATACTGAACAATGAGTGAATGCCCCACCTATGCATAAATCTGGATTTGTAAATATCATCGGTCGCCCTAACGTAGGTAAATCTACCTTGATGAATGCCTTAGTAGGCGAACGCATGTCTATCATCACGAATAAACCTCAGACTACGCGCCATCGAATCATTGGTATCGTGAGTGAGGAAGCCTATCAAGTCGTGTTCTCTGATACGCCCGGTGTGGTTCGTGATCCTTCCTACAAGATGCACGAAGCGATGAATCGTTTTGTGGATACTACTTTCAAGGATGCCGATATCATGCTCTTTTTGACGGAACCCAAAGAGCACTATGCGCCCGATGATCCTATCATCCAAAAATTGCAGAAGCTAGAGGTTCCCGTTTTTTTAGTCATCAACAAAGTAGATACGGCAAGCGATAAGGAAATCGCTATGATGATTCAACAATGGAATATGCTGATTGATTTTACGGAGACGATTCCAATTTCCGCTTTACACAAAAACAATACGCACACGTTATTTAATTTGATTTTAAAATACCTCCCCGAAGGCCCCGTTTACTATCCTAAGGATCAACTGACGGATAAGCCCGAGCGTTTTTTTGTTAGTGAAATTATTAGAGAAAAAATCTTGCAACAGTACCAACAAGAGATTCCCTATTCGGTAGAAGTGACCGTAGAGTCCTTCAAAGAAACGGAGACCAAAAATGGGGAACCATTAGTACGTATAAGTGCTTTGATCTTTGTAGCTAGAAAAACGCAGAAATCAATCATCATCGGCAAAGGTGGTTCTGCTATCAAAAAATTAGGGTCGGCTGCCCGCAAGGACATCGAAGTTTTTTTGGAAAGTAAAGTATTCTTGGAGTTATTTGTAAAAGTTAAAGATAACTGGCGAGACAACGACAGGCTATTAAAACAATTTGGATATAATCAATAGCAAATCATCCAACCTTCGAGGTGAAGAGATAATGCTCAAATTTTCCAGACTCTCAAAATCAAGGCCAATGAAAAAATGCCTACTCCTCATACTTTTCGCGTGCTGTTTTTTTGGGAAAAAATCATTTTCACAAGACACCATATCCCTTCGTAATGCTTCCTTCGAGTAGGGTGCTGCCGTTGCCAGTACCATTCCAAAAGGGTGGGGGATTTGTGGAGGAAAAAATGAAACACCACCCGACGTGCATGCTGCTACAACTCGGCACTACGGCGTACGAGGGATGGCCAAACAAGGAACAAAGTTTCTTGGCTTAGTCGTGCGCTCCAACTTTACTTACGAAAGTATTCACCAAAAACTCAAGTCGCCATTGCGAAAAGGGAAAACTTACGAGATGGAAATGTACGTAGCGATGTCCAATACGCTACAAAGTTCGGATGCGCTGACGAAGAAAACCGTACGATTCGATCAGCCTGCTATCATTCGGATTTGGGGAGTAGAAAAAGTATGCGACACCAAAGAGTTGTTATACGAGAGCGAACCGATTGATAATCTGAATTGGGAAAAATTGAACATTACCTTTACGCCCACCGTGGATCACGAGCGCATCATGTTTGAAGCATTTTACGATAAAATGATAGATGGGGAGTATAATGGAAATGTATTGTTAGACGGGATTTCGGACATCAGGGAAAAAACCGAAAAGTAAAATGTTGAGCATTATTTTTCGTTGAGTACCTTAGGCGGGAAGGTTAAAAACACAAAACAATCAGTACCCCTCAGCGTTTCGTTTGCAATTAATGAATAACCCATTTCGCAGTATGTCAATCAATAGTTCGACCTCCCCTTGGAAACAATATCTCTTCGAATTTTTATCCATCTTTATTGGTATTAGCTTAGCCTTCGCCTTGCAGCAATGGAATGATCATCGCATCAATCGGTATTCCGAGCTGGAAATTTTAACGGAAATGAAAGTGGGGTTGGAGTTGGATTTATCGGATGTGAAAGACAATCAAAATGGACACCAAATGGGGATAAAGTATTGTGACTATTTTCGTGACATCATTGATAACCGACCCTTCAGCAAGGATACCTTGTACATGGCTTACTTTACCTTGTGGCGTGATTTTATTTCTGTACAAAATAAATCTGGTTACGAGACCTTGAAGTCTAAAGGGTTGGAATTGATACAAAATGATTCGCTGAGTTTTGATATCATTAAGCTTTATGATTTTTACTACGAGATACTGGAAAAATTGGAGGAGCAGTATTCCGAAAATCAATTCAACGACAACTATTTTCACCCCATGAATGATTTGCTAGCAGAATATTACGTCTTTGATGAAAATGGCAACTTAGTAGATAT
>JBCCJE010000680.1:0-3795 GCA_039027925.1 Bacteroidota bacterium | reverse complement strand
CTGACGTGGCAACTACCATAGGAAACGTAAGTATCGTAGATGATACTGCTCCGATAATCATTTGCCCCGATGACGTGACGATAGCCACTCCCAACGGAATAGATGCAATTGTCAACGATATTGCGCCGATGGTTACCGATAATTGTGGTATTGGAGATACTACTTACACTCTAATTAATGCCAACACTATGACTAATATTGGTTCGGGGACGGGAGATGCTAGTGGTACTTCATTTCCTGTGGGCATTACCATCGTGGAGTATATTGTTTTTGACGAATCTGGTTTGTCTGATACTTGTATTTTCAATGTTACAGTAATTCAAGAACCCTTAATGATACAATGTCCTCCTAGTTTTACGCAAGATAATGACTTGGGAGTATGTGGAGCAGACTTACCTTCTGTACCTGTATCTATACTTTCTACGGTGAGTAATGTGAGCTCTACTTCGTACACATTAACTGATGCTTCTAATAATCTTATAATTGATTCAGGCAACGGATTTGTTCCTGCCCGATTTTATCCCGTTGGTACGACCATAATAACTTACACCGTGACTGATGTCTTTGGTGATACTGAGGAATGCTCTTTCGTAGTTACAGTTAATGACACCGAAGCTCCCGATTTCGCTACTACGCCTTCTAGTACTACCGTTATGGCAGGACTAGATTGTAATCCAAGCGTTACTTGGGATGATCCGACTGTAATTGACAATTGTGATCCGAATGTTACAGTCACTTCATCTATTGCAAATGGAAGTAATTTTTCATTGGGTACCACTACGGTTACTTATACTGCAACGGATGAAAGTGGCAACATTTCTAACTTCTCATTTGAGGTAACAGTAGTGGATATGGAGCCTCCTGTGATCTCGTGTCCCGCTGATATTTCTGTATCTCCTAGTGGTGCATTGAGTGATCCTAATGATTTCTTGACTAGCCTACCTACGCCCGTAGGTTGTGACTCCGTCATATTAACATTTGACCCACCCATTGCAAATGATAATTGCTTAGGAGAAACCATTGCTCAAATTGGTGGTTTACCATCAGGTTCGACCTTTGGGCCTGGTCCAGATACTATCAGCTACCAAGCTACTGACGCTGCTGGTAACTCTGCTGTTTGTTCTTTTGTGATTACAGTTACTCCTTTTGCTGGAATTAACTTAACCGTGAGTGCTATTCCTGATACTGTTTGTATTGGTCAGGGAACGCAACTATCCGTCAATATTCCCGGAGGGGAATACAATTGGTCAGGGCCGAATGGATTTGTTTCGGAGGAACAAAATCCCGTGGTGCTGATTGCAAATGATGGTTTTTATGGGGTTACGATCACCGATCCAGCGAGTGGGTGTACCTCCGTAGATAGTGTGGAGGTAGTAACTGTTCAAGGACCCGACTTAGAGATTATGGTGGATACGTTACTTTGTACGGATGGTACTGCCGATCTGCCACTCAACGTAGAAATCACCAATGGGGCAATTGTTACGGGTTGGATGTGGACGAATCCAACAGGAGATACCATCAGTACTGAGCAGAATACCTTTATTTTAGGGGCTACCGAAGCTGATGCAGGATTATATTGTGTTACAGCATCTGGCGCAGATGGGTGCAATATTACGGTCTGCGAAGAGGTGGTAATCGTAGATGCTGTCCCGGCACCTACCATCACCTCGAATTGTCCACCTTTTATTTGCGTTGGGGATGCCTGCAACCTAGCAATTTTGACATTGCCACCTGACTTGGATTCGCTGGTTTGGTCTTCTACTGATCCGGGAAATGGATTACCTGCTGATGTGAATACTAACGAAGTTACAATTTCACCTACTCAGGATGGAATCAAAATGTACACGCTTACGGTGTATAGTGACGGTTGTTTTTCTTCTTCCAACTTCTCCTTGCAAGTAAGTTCGCCAGCCAACGTAGAGCCAGATACTTTTGAAGTGGAGTTCAATGGGTCGTTGATTGATTTTGATGTAACTGAAAATGATCTTATTCCAGGAACGCTACCGGGTACGTTTACAATTGGTATTACCTCTGATGTCTCCAATGGAACATTAACTAATGATGGTGATGGAACATTTAACTACACGCCCGACCAAGGATTTTTTGGAACAGATCAGTTTATTTATGAGATCTGTTTGGAATGCGGTACTGGAACAATTTGCAGATTTGCCATAGTCACTCTGAACATTGTTACAGAAGAGTGCCTTGTTCCTGCCGTCATCACCCCAAATGGCGATGGTATCAATGATACTTGGAGAATTACTTGTGCTAATGAATTTGCGCAAAACGAAGTTATCATTTTTAATAGATGGGGAGACGAAGTTTATCGAGCCGAACCATACAACAATGATTGGCAAGGTACGTACAACGATCAAGACTTGCCCGATGGAACTTATTTCTACGTATTCAAAACCAGACCAGATGATGACGATCCACTCAGAGGGACATTGACCATCACACGATAAGTAGATACACGTAGAATTTTGTTCGAATCTTTTGTATTTAAAATTTAAAACTCATTTAAAATGCGATATATAATTTTTACAATCTTGCTCTTGATGGTCGTGAGTGTCAGTAATGCACAACAAGAAGCGCACTACACGCATTTCATGTATAATACGCTCGCCTAGAACCCTGGCGTAGCAGGTAGCAAGGGATACCCAACCATTCTGGCACTATACCGTAAACAATGGTTGGGGTTTGATAATGCACCCGAGTCTAAGCTGATTAGTTTTCATACGCCACTAGGGAGTAGAGTTGGATTTGGGGTATCCATTACGCAAGACCAACTTGGTATTTCTAACACATGGTATGGCTCAATGGCTTACTCTTATCGAATCCAAATAGATGAAGAAACTACTGTCCAAGTGGGCATTCAAGGTTCGATGAGGTATTTAGGCCTAGATTTTAATGATGTGTTTATTCTCGAAGATAATGACCCCGCAGTACTCGAAAATAGTCTAGCTAGAAGATATGTTGGCAACTTTGGAACGGGCGTTTATCTCAATGTAAAGCAAATGTTTTTTGGGGCATCTGTTCCTAACCTTTTTCCCAACAACATTGGTATTAATAGAGATGACTCCGAAACAGCTACCGAGGTACCTCACTTTTATTTGATGGCAGGTGCGCTTATTCCCGTTACGGACGATCAGTCCATAGCTTTGAGACCTTCGGCCTTAGCAAAAATTGTAAATAATGCCCCATTCGATTTGGACTTAAATTTGAGTGTAGTATTTAATCAGAGTTTTATTGCTGGCTTGAGTTATCGGCTAGGTGGAACGGGGCCAGGAGAATCACTAGATCTTTTGCTGCATTACAAATTCAATAACATTGGTGTAGGCGTTTCGTACGATTACACTTTATCTAGCCTGAATGACTATAATAATGGTAGTATTGAGGCCATTGTTCTGTACGATTTTGTGAAGGAACGAGCTGACATAGCTAACCCACGTTTCTTCTTTTAAGATTTGTGATTTTTCAAAAGAAATTTAAGCGTACATGCTATTATATATTAAATACAAGTATCCAATGATATTCAAAGCCCGTAACTAAGTTTTAGATATAAATCCCAATAATTCCTTTTCGAAATTATTTTTTTACAAAAAATAAAAATAATTCGAAATAAATTTTTTCTCATGAGACATAAAATTTTACCCTTAATTCTAGTTACCTGTTGTTTTTTTCAAACTCTTGCACAGGAAATTGCTAATGATAACGTATTCGTCACCAATGAGGTCAGTATCAATACCGATCAGCTAGAATTTAGCCCTACTTTTTTTGAAGATGGAATACTAT
>JBCCJE010000679.1:0-3809 GCA_039027925.1 Bacteroidota bacterium | reverse complement strand
GTACATGATAACTTGGATGTCAAAAAATTTACTATGCCCAATGTAAAAGAAGGATCTATCATTGAGGTAAAGTATTCGGTAGCATCTGATTATTATTGGACCATGAGTCCTTGGTATTTTCAAGAGGTAGTGCCCACCAAGTACAGCGAATACAACATCGAAGTACCTGAGTTTTTCACCTTCAACAAAAATTTCATAGGATACTTTGCTCCTCATGTCAAACCCAGAGAGTCAACTGCACAGGGGGATAGCGATTACGAAGTGGTTAAGGAAGGTTGGGTAATGGAGAATCTTCCCGCCTTTGAAAGTGAAGACTACATGCGTTCCTACAAAAACTATATTTCCAGAATAGACTTCGAATTAGAATCAATTCAAGCCCCTTCCCGTCCCACAGAATATTTCACTAAGTCTTGGGAAAATATTAGAGATGATCTCTGGAAAAGTGATTATTTTGGTATGCCCATCAAAAGAAGTAAAACGCCAAAAATGATAGCGAAAGAATTTCTCGGAGATAATAACGAGGAACGGATGATAGCCATCTACGAGCATATCAAAAACAAAATGAAATGGGATGGAGAAAATAGCAAATACGTAGATAAAGGGATCAAAAAAAGCTGGAAAGAAGGAAATGGTAATTCCGCAGAAATCAATCTTACCCTACTTGCTACACTGAGGGCAGCAGGATTCGATGCCAGCCCTGTGGTACTGAGTACCAGATCTAATGGCATGCTTCCATTGATGTTTCCTTCTGCGGATAAGTTGAACTACGTTATCTCCAAAGTAGATATTGGAGAAAAAACTTACTACTTGGATGCGACCGATGACTTCTGCCCCGCAGGGGTACTACCCTACAAGTGCTTCAACGGGGAGGCAGTTATTTTGGGAAAAAAAGAACTTCAGCAAGTCCTGTTGAAGCCTTCCCAAAAATTAAAATCAGCGACGCAAAGTACCTTATCACTAGATAAAGATGGTACTTTGGAAGGAGTCGTCAAAAAAACAAAGACTGGATACGCTGCTATCAATTTTAGAAAAAAATACGCTCGGTCTAATAGTGAAGACGATCTGCTGGAAAAACTTGAAAATGAGGCACCAGGCTTATCCATCGAAAGCCATAAGTTTGAAGGATTGAACAATATCTACGAAGGACTTAAAGAAGAATACGAAGTCGTAATCGAAGAAAAGGCAGAAGTGACCGGCAATATGATCTACATTAATCCTATGCTTAACAATGCTCTTACAGAAAACCCATTTAAACTAGAAGTAAGAAAATACCCTGTGGATTATGCCATCCCCATAGAAGAAACTTACATGCTCAAGCTAGAGATTCCCGATGGATATGCCGTAGAAACCTTGCCAGAAATTTCAAAAATAGCCCTACCCGAAAAGGCAGGACAATTTTCGTATTCAGCCAAGATGGTTGGAGGTGAGATAATGGTGTTGAGTAGATTGCGAATTAATAAAACGCTATTTCTAGAAGACGAATATGCTTTACTCAAGCAATTCTATAACATCATAGTGAAGAAACACGCTGAGCAAATTGTTTTGAAAAAGATATGATTTACATCCACGAACAAGAGTCCTTAAAATATTTCGTTATGAAAAAAGTCTTATTTCTATTTTTTGTGAATGTTTTGTTATTGGCTTCCTTCTCCTTCACAAATCCTGCTGTAAGTGGAGCATACAGCACATTGCTCATTCCCGATCAACTGCTAAAAAATGCCAATGCCGTAGTGAGAATGGATAAGAGTGTTTTTGATCTGAAATCTCCGAAGGAAGCCATATTTACTAGAAAGTACGCCATTACGATTTTAAATGAAAACGCAGATGAGCATGCGCACTTTCAAGAGTTTTATGATAAAATGCGAAAAATAGCTTCTATCAAAGGAGCTATTTACGATCAACACGGCAAGCAGGTTAAAAAAATTAAAAAGAAAGACATCATAGATATTAGTGCCGTATCAAGTGGTTCGTTATATGAAGATGCCCGTCTGAAAGGCATCAAAGTAGTGCATAATACTTATCCTTTCACCGTAGAATTTGAGTATCAGATAAAATATTCGGGGCTGTTAATCTACCCTCCTTGGGGGCCAGTCATTGACTATCAGGTGGCAGTCCAACAATCCTCTTACCAAGCAATTATTTCCCCCTCGATGGATTTTAGGTATAAGTCCTCCAACCTAGCCATTGAACCTAACATTACAAATACAAATGGGAAAAAATTCTACGAATGGAACTTGACTGATTATCCTGCTATGAAGAGGGAACCTTACAGCCCGATGAGTCGCCGTATTTTTCCTTTGGTTTATTTGTCACCAAATGATTTTGTTTATGATGGCTACCAAGGAAATATGGAGACTTGGAAACGTTACGGAAAATGGGTGTATGATCTTGCCGATGGAAGAGCAGAACTAGATTCAGAAACGGCTACCAAGATAAAAGAACTGGTAGCTCCTGCTAAAAACGATGAAGAAAGAGTGAAAATTCTTTACGAGTACCTTCAGTCAAAATCGAGATACATTAGCATTCAGCTAGGCATCGGTGGACTTCAACCTTTTGCGGCGAGGACGGTGGACGAATTGGGTTACGGAGATTGTAAAGCTCTGAGTAATTATATGCGTGCCATCCTCCAAGTAGCAGGGATCAAATCCTACCACGCAACTGTGGGCGCAGGCCGTGGACATACTTCGATAGAGCCTGATTTTCCCTTCAAAGGTTACACGAACCATATGATCCTTTGCGTGCCATTGGAAGGGGATACGATTTGGCTGGAGTGTACTGACCAAAATCAACCCTTTGGTTTTTTGGGTACTTTTACGGATGATCGGAATGCTTTATTGATTACCGAGGAGGGAGGGAAGATTGTCCGCACTACCCACTATCATCAGTCCATCAATACGCAACTTAGAAACGCTCTTGTGAAAATTGATGCAAAAGGAAATGCGCAGATCAACGTAGCAACAAAATACCGAGGTTTACAATACGAAAATGTTCAGCATCAGTTTTTGAATAATGAAAAAGAACAAAAGGAAGCGCTGTACGAAGGCTTGGATGTGGCTAATCTGAAAATTGAAAAATTCAGCTACACCCAAGTAAAAGATAGAATCCCCGAAGCGACGGAGTTGTTGGATTTGGAAATAGATAATTACGCTTCGGTGAGTGGCACTCGAATCTTTATCCCTTTAAATATTTTAAACAAATGGAAAAAAGCCCCTAGAAAAGTTCGCAATCGAAAAACGGAAGTAGTACTAGGAATGGAATATATTGATACAGATGAAGTTATCTACGAGATTCCTGATAATTATAAAATTGAGCACTTCCCCGAAGCGATAAGCCTTGACTCGGATTTTGGCAGCTATAAGGTTACGGTAGTCCAGGATGACAGAAAGGTCATTTACAAGCGCACTATCAAAATGAATAAAGCGGCTTATGCTCCCGAACGGTATAAAGATTTTTTAAAATTTTACAAAAAAATAGTTCGGGCGGATAAGATGAAACTGGTGCTAGTGGAGAGTAAAACGTAACGTAGGCGAAATCAAATAGAAAAGTGGGCAAAATGAGAAAACAGAAAAATGATTAATTTTGTTACCGTGATTAAGATCAAATCTACTATAAATCATGGAAACAGAAAAAGATAAATATATCAATCCACTTACGGATTTTGGGTTTAAGAAATTGTTTGGAACTGAACCGAACAAAGATTTACTTATTGATTTTTTAAATGAGATTCTACCCCATCAGAAAGTAAAAGACCTTTCCTATTCGACCAACGAGCATTTCGGGAGATACAAAGTTGACCGAAAAGCCGTTTT
>JBCCJE010000678.1:0-3811 GCA_039027925.1 Bacteroidota bacterium | reverse complement strand
CACGCCCGAGGTGATAAAAAATTATCCAATACCCGATGGCTACGTTTTAAAACTTTTTCACCAACCAGAAAGACGAGGGAAAATAGCGGCAGTAGAGCGCGTGATGGAATATGTGAAAAAGTTTTAAAACGTAGCCATCGGGTATTGGATAATTTTTTATCACCTCGGGCGTGCTATCACTTGATCCGTCCGTCACAAAAAAGAATTGAATTTTATCTTTGGGATAATCAAATGCCAAGGAGTTTTTAATTTTTTCAGCAATCCAATCTTCTTCGTTGTAGGCAGCTACCAAGTACGTAACTGCTGGCTGAAAGTCATCATCGTATGCAGTTTCGTTTTTAGCAAAGAGTCGTTTCAGTTGGATCAGTACAAACAACAATATACCGTATCCCAAGTAGGCATAGAAAACGATGAACAAAGCAACGAAAAAAATGAGTTTTAAACTTACGACTGACATAAACGAGAAGATAAAGTGTTTGGTAAAGCTAACTGCCTTTGGGAAAGATGGATCAGAAAACAAGAGTAGATTGCAAAAATAAACCAATTCAAATTAAAATGATACAAAGTTTGATTTTTAAATCAATAAACACAGATTTTATAAATATTTTATTTTTGTATCTTAGTCAAAAAAGAAAGAGAATCCAGTTGACGAAGTGCTAGGGTAAAAAAAAATTAAACTTAGGTCTTTTATTTTGATACCTAGATATTTGTATCTATTTTAGCATTTTTAAGGTAAAGAGAAATCCTAATTAAGATTAATATTTTGGAAAGTCACATTAGAAAAAATGAAGTTTATTTTTTACACCATATTCTGTATATAAGATTTGAAAAAATAAATTTACTTTTGTGAAAGTAATCAGTATCCCCATATTTTCCATTTCCCGAGAATAAATCTATATAAAAACTTCAATCTTCCTTTTCCGAAACTAGGATTATCTGCCATACTCTTTTCCAAAGACCAATCCCAATGGCTACGACAACCTGGCTTTCTAGTCGGTGTTTATTAGAATCCAAAACCGGTATTTCCTGAAAAACTAATCGTACTACGCAGCTACGATTCGGTTTGGTCTGAACAGAAACTTAATTCTGGGTCTTAGCTTATTTTGCTAAGCAAGAAGTCAAATAAACATTGCGTGCCTACATAATAAAGTCATGAATGCAAGTGAGCAAATATTAGTTATCGAGGATCATCAGGCCATAAGGATTTTGCTGAGTCATTATCTGAGTAAAGATTTTGTGGTAAAAACGGTAGAAAGTGGGTACAAGGCACTAGCGTGGATGAACCAAGGAAACTATCCCGAACTGATCATTTTGGATATAAATATGCCGCAACTCAATGGTATTGAATTTTTGAGTAATATTCGAAATAGTGGTTTTTTTCACACCATCCCCGTGATAGTGGTATCAGGAGAAGAGGAAGGAAACTTAATCGAAAAGTGCATTGACTTAGGCATCAATGGATATATGAAGAAACCCTTTAGTCCCAGCGAATTACAATCGAAAATCTTTACAGTTTTAAAAAATGACAGAAAAACATTAGGAACTGCAAAGTAAATGGAGAGAAATTTTTTCTCTTCTCTTATTTACAACAACCTAAAAGTTGTCCTAAACAAGGAACAAAAATTTATGATGAACTTACACTCGACTGTCGCTGAGTCCGTCGTTGTTTTGAAGTCAAAGGCAAAACACACGAAAAAATTATTATACCTCATTGGTTTTGATGACCAATTTGTATCCGACGTGGTATTGGGAAAAAATGGAAATGCTTACGAAATAGTACAGAAGCAACATTTAAATGAGATTTCCATTGCGGGGCTAGTAAAAGTAGTGTCCCAGAAAGACCTCAGAATTTCTTTGATTTGCGATTACGAAGTACTCAAGAGAAATCAATTCCAATTTCTGGAGCAGGTCAGAGCCGAAAAAGTACTAAGGAACATTCCCTTTATCGTCATCAATCTTCAAAATTCCAATCTTGATTTTAAGGAGTTGATTCACCGAGGGATTGACGATGCCTATAATTATCCCTTGAATTGGGATAACATTTTGACACGAATTAAATTTTTGAGTAACCATAAGCCAAAAATTCAACGCCATAACGTTGTCAAAAACTCTAACTACAATATTCCTCTGGGAAAAAGAATTTTTGATATCGTTGTAGCTTCGGTGGCTTTGATCTTTTTAAGTCCAATTTTACTCTTGATTGCTTTGCTCATAAAGCTAGAGTCCAAGGGGCCAGTCCTCTACAGTTCCAAAAGAGCAGGTACGAACTACCACGTTTTTGATTTCCTAAAATTCAGATCAATGGTGGTGGATGCCGACCAAAAATTAAAGGACTTAGACCATCTCAACCAATATGCGAATCAGGAAAACTGTGGGCCTTCTTTCACCAAAATTCATAATGATCCGAGGGTGACTAAGGTCGGAAAATTTATCAGAAAAACTAGCCTAGATGAGTTGCCACAATTAATCAATGTACTAAAGGGAGATATGTCCATCATCGGTAATCGCCCCCTGCCGCTCTACGAAGCGGAGCAATTGACGACCGATCTGAACGCTAGAAGATTCATAGCACCCGCTGGTTTGACGGGGCTATGGCAAGTCTCCAAAAGAGGAAAGAAAGATATGTCCATTCAGGAGCGAATTGATCTCGACGTAGAGTATGCTTTGAAGCATTCTTTTTTGATGGATATAAAAATAGTAGCGAAAACCCTCCCCGCTATGATTCAAGAAGAATCAGTATAAAATTCCTAAGTTTTCCATTGGATATATTTTTTCTTTGGAAACACTTACAAATTGTAATTTTGGGGGAAAATCATGAAGAGGGAACAGCCACTCGTCTCAATCATTACCGTCAATTACAACCAAATTCAGGTGACGACTGAATTGTTGGAGTCGTTGCGAGATATTTCCTTTCAAGATTTTGAAATCATTCTAGTTGATAATGGTTCTACCAAGAATCCAACTGCATTTATCCGTGAAAACTACCCTGAAGTACACCTGATTGTCAGCCAAGAGAATTTAGGCTTTTCGGGGGGCAACAATTTGGGTATCCAAGCTAGTCGAGGTGAGTATCTTTTTTTTATCAACAACGACGCAGCCGTCACGGAAGGCTGTATCGAAACCCTCCTGCAACTGTTCAGCACTGTCCCTTCGCTGGGTATCGTGAGTCCCAAAATTTGTTATGATCCAAAAATGACCAACGATCAAAGGATCATTCAGTACGTAGGGGCTACGCACGTACATCCGGTCACCGCTAGAAACGAAATTCTTGGAGAACAAGAATTAGATACCGATCAGTACTTGGAAGCTAAGCCGACTGCTTACGTCCACGGTGCTGCGATGATGACCAAGCGAACGGTGATTGATCGGGTAGGTCAAATGCCCAATGAGTTTTTTTTGTACTACGAGGAGTTGGACTGGAGCGAACAAATCAGGAATGCAGGATACGAAGTGTACGTAGAACCGAGGGCATTGGTATTTCACAAAGAATCTTTGGCGGTTGGCAAAAAAAGTACCCTCAAAACTTATTATCATACGCGCAATAGAATTTTCTTTGTGCGAAGAAATAGGACAGCAGCGCAGATCACGTTGTTTTACTTATTTTTATTTTTTTTCACCATTCCCAAAAATACTTTAGTGTATCTGAAAAACGGAGAATGGAATCATATTCAAGCCTTTTACAAAGGTATCTGGTGGAATCTGACTGGACACGTAAAGTAAGAGGCTATCTAAATGTTTGACGAATTTTATTCACTCATTCATTCAAAAAAATGACAATTTTAGTTTATCTATATGGTATTGGAAGTTGTGT
>JBCCJE010000677.1:0-3813 GCA_039027925.1 Bacteroidota bacterium | reverse complement strand
CTAAGGATTAAATTCTAATTTGCGGAGCTATCGCTATCGCCCTATGTAACGATAAAAACCTTGGGTAATCCCTAACAGGATGCTATAAAAAGTGCTACATAAAAGGTAAAGGTGATCGTTACTGATTCATAAGTTTTTGTACTTATTTTTTGCAGAAAGTCCTAAATTCTCATCATCACTCCCTAGCAACAGTAAGAAAAGCAAAACTAGCAACAAAGTTCAAGTCCTCTTTCCCCGAGGTTTCGGGGCAGGCATCACCCTTCTCTCATCGCTCTTCCCTCATCACTTCTCCTAACAACTTCCAATCAAAAAAACATCCCTAAATATCCCTTCAATTTTCCCCTTAAAACTTTCAATGCTTTTCCCATTTGGTTCTCGACGGTCTTTACGGAAATGTCCAAACGAGCGGCAATCTCTTTATAGGTTAATTCCTCAAATCTACTCAACTGAAAAATAGCTCGGCACTTGGGTGGAAGACTGTTGATAGCGTTCGTCACATTTTGCCGTAGCTCACTCTGGAGTAATTCGTCCTCGCCCGAGTGAAGGTAATTAGGCACTTCTCTTTCGATGGCTGCTTCTGTCTCAAAATGTTTTTGCCGACGCAGATAGGTAATTGCCTCGTTGGTACCCATGCGGTGCAAGTAAGCCCCAACGGACGAAGTGATATTCAATTTTTTTCTTTTTTCCCAAAACTTAATAAACACCTCTTGTGAAATATCCTCTACCGCTGACTTGTCCTTCACCAACCGATAGACACTTCTGCAGACAGATGGGTAGTGCTCTTGAAACAATAGCTTCAAGACCGTCTTGTCGTCAGTCTGCAAACGATGGAGTATTTCGGAAAGGTTTTCTTTGGACATTGTTGAAAGTCGTGCGGTCTTATTTCGTTTTGGAAAACAGCTAGAAAAATAATTTGTAATGATAAAAATTATCAGGGAGAAAAAAAGGAAGCACTAGAAGTTTAAAATTACGGTAACATTTTGACGAAAAAAATTCCGATATAACTTTTTCTAAAAAAGCGTAATTTTGATTTTGGGGGAAAGGCATTGCGAATTTTTTAGAGTTGCGAGCCGAGTAACAATTTGTAATATCCTTTATCCTTCCTTACCCCAATTTTTTCACATTTTTTCTCAAAAGACAAAAAAGAGAACTTTATCTGACCATGCAGCCATTTTTCGACAAACGTACCGTACTAATTGGATTGATTGTATTTTTCTGTGGAATTGTCCAACTCACCTTTGCCCAACTTTCCGTAAAAGCTGACCGCCCAACGTCCAATTACGAAGCAGGAGAAATGATGTATTTTGAAGTAGTGGCCGATACGTGGGGCCCCGTTGATTATCTCATTCGATTTGATGCTCGTACTCCTGCCCTCGCTTCGGGTCAAATTATCGTTGATCCCTTTGTTCCAGCAAAAATTCCCTTCGTACTGCAAGAGCCCGGCAGCGTTATTTGTAGAGTCCAAAAAGATGGGGCTAATGCCGTAGGAGGCGCAGTATTCTCGATGTGGGATATGGAGGTTTATCACGAAGAACCCGCAGATTTTGACGCATTTTGGGATGGCGTAAAAGCGGAGTTGGCGGCCGTTCCCATTGATCCCGTCTTAAGTTTTTACGATAGTACTTCGCTCAGCGAAACGTTTAGAATCAACCTAGGAAATATTGATAATCGAAGGGTGTATGGTTACTTATCCATTCCCAAAGGCATTGCGCCTCCTTATCCAGCCATCGTCACTTTACCTCCTTTCGGTAGCGTTGCTAACATTGTACCTCCAAAACCGTTGATGTCAGAATGGGGAGGAGCCATCTCCTTAACGATCAGCATCCACAACGCAGAACCCGACGAAGTAGATCCCAACTCCTACCTGCCCAACAACATCGCTAACCGTGATAGTATTTATTACAAACAAGCGATCACGGGAGCGATCAGAGCGATTGATTATATTTTTACCAGACCTGATTTTAACGGCGAAGAAGTGGGGGTAGTTGGATTGAGTCAGGGCGGGGGTCTGGCGTTGATTACTGCAGGAGTTGACCAGCGCGTTAAGTCTCTTATTCAAACTGTAACAGTTCTCTGCGGACACGCTGGACACCGATACGATAGACCATCTGGATTGCCTTTGTACATTTTGGATTCCCGTGGATTCAACGGAACCATTGCCCACGAGGATTCCACACTCGCCGCTTCCCAATATTTCGATGGGGTATTTTTTGCTAAAAGATACAAAGGGCCCTCACTTTCTTTTGTGAGTTATGCAGATAGTATCAGTCCAGCACAAACGGTTTTGACTGCATTGGAGCAACTTCGGGACAACAGCATCGTTATGCACAGCACTCGACTGGGGCACGATAATCCTCCTGAATTTTGGGATATGCGTTTTGAGTTTTGGAGAAAAACATTTCCCTCTATGCAAAATAATCCTTGGATTTGGACACCCTCCACTACCGGGTATGATGCCAATGCGGGGGATGATATGAGCATTACCTCCGGAACAATCGCTACGCTCACCGGTGCTGTTACTTACAATGGTGATCCTATGTCAAATTTACCCGTGAAATGGATGCTAGTGGAAGGGCCTGGCAAAGTATCGTTCACTCATCCAACTGGTTACGCTACCGACGCCACCTTTTCGGAAAATGGCGAATATCTGTTAAGATTTGTAGCGCGGGATGCCCCCAATTTGGATACCGAAGGGGAGTTTTTTCTGATCTCTGATTTTGTAAAAGTAACGGTGGGGAATTAAAAAAGACAGCACAAAAACTGCGCTGCCTTACTGAATAATATGTTACAATGGGATTAGAAATCTTTTTATTTCGACGTCAATAAATCTTACAACAATACATTTCCATCTTTTATAAATTGCTTCACACCATCAAGCAATAAATACTCTTCCCCGTCGTCGCATCGGTAGTAAACTTGTACTTCGAAGTTCTTTCCTTTTTTCGGAAAATCATTGTTATGATAAATTTCTACTAGATTACCATCAAAGTAAAATGGTGCTCCAGTAGTCACCGTATCGTTTTTGGGCGTCATTGGATTTTGGGCGAAGAAAGGTAATTCCTCCTGATAATCCATATCTATAATTTTTACGATGAACTGCTCATCCAACAATATTTTATTATTAGAGTGATTCATAAAAAATTCGATGGCGGTATGCTTCCAATTTTTTCCCTCGGAAATCAATCTCGTCACAGCATTTCCAGCCGGATCCATTTTGATTTGGATATCTTCAAATTTGATTCTGGTATTGTTCACTACATCTACAATTTTTCTGAATCGCTCCTCACTTTCTATTTTATCTTGAATTTCTTTTTCAGCCATCATTTTGACACTTGCCGCCTCGCGCTCTTGCATCTGTAAGTCAGCCATCTCGTCTTTGATGATTGCCTTTTCTTCTTCTATTTTCGCAATGGCACTTGTATCTACATTTTCTTTTCTGGATAAGATGGCAATCTCTTGTTTTTTGCTCAAATACTTATCCTCCAAGTATGCCAGCTTTTCTTTCAATTCGATGATAGTAGCATCTTGCGCTTTCACCTTTCTTCTGAGTTTAGCGATTACTCGGTGGAGTTTTTCAATACTATCTCTCAGCACTTGATTCTCATCTTCCAAATCAATATTCATCTGCGAGAGCAAACTTTTTTCAGCAGACTCATCATTTAGTGATTGTTCAAGTTCCTCAATATTTTTTAGCTGCTGCGTCAAATTAGCCTTAGTGGAATTCAATTTCTTAACTTGGATAAAACTAAATATACCAAGACTTACTAACAAAACGGAACTCATTGCTATAGCAAGTGTTTTGGTCATGCCAAT
>JBCCJE010000676.1:0-3815 GCA_039027925.1 Bacteroidota bacterium | reverse complement strand
GATGAATTATCACATGAAAAATGAATTGCGAAAATTAAGATGATGGACAAAATTTTGGTTCTTTTCATCATTTTTGTCTTTTCTTGGTGAAAGATAACGACGGCGCGTAAATGCCTTGCACCCGCATAGAGTGGATGGGCGTTTTACCACAATGTGTGTACCTTTAAATATTAACGTATTAATTATCCGAAAGATAATTAATAACTCGGAAACTAGAAAGAAAATCCGATGCTCTAGGGAGATGAAAGTTCTCTTATTGTATAAATTAGGTGAGTGCGATTAGCAACCCGCTGCCATACTGGCTTACGGGAGCAAAGAGCGAGGGCAAAAAATTGTGACCGTAAGGGGCTATCAGCAGATATGAATATAGAGCACCTTTTGGAAGTGAATTTTCTAATTAGAAAAATGCTTGGGCGTAGCTATGTCTTAACTCAAAAAAATGGAAGCATAAAGAACATCATGGCAATATAAACGCAAAACAAAAATAAATCAGCTAAAAATAAAACAACATAATTACAAAAAACAAGCAAAGCTATTTTAACTCACCCTCCTCATAGCGTTAAATCGAAAGTCCATAGCAAAAATTGGATTTAGCTTCATCTTGAGGTCAGGTACCGCTTCGTCTAAAGACAGGTTCAATCCCAGGTAATCGGGAATCATCGGGCTTCGCTACGACTATCAGCCTTTAATGTTGAGCGTAGTTTTTTATTCAATCATTCTGTTTTTTAAATCCATTTGTTCGTGTAGAATTCTTGTAATTTCAATAGGCTCATCAATTAATTTTCTGTAAAAAATTATGTGTCGATTGACTTTGAGTCCAAATAGCTGAGGAGCTATTTCTTTATAATTCTTCCCCAAATCAGGGTTATCGGCAATATTTTGGCAATTGTCGATTAGCATATGGTAATATTTATCTGCTTGTCTTTCTGACCACTTATCAGTAGTATAGTTCCAAATTCCATTTAAATCATCCACAGCCTTTTTAGTTAGCCTGTACTTAGCCATTCTTCTTACGTTTTGCTTTTAATTGTTTAAGATTTTCATTAGGACTAAAATCGTGGACAATGCCACTATCAATGCCTTCTTGAATAGCATTTCTTAAAGCAAGGGCTTTACTTTCTTCGTTTTCTAAAAGTCGAAGACCTGCTCTGATAACTTCGCTAACATTTTTGTATCTACCTGTGGAAACTTGATTTTGAATAAATTGGTCAAAGTAATTTCCCAAAGAAACTGATGTATTTTTCATAATCTAAATTTTTATAATTTTACCAAATTTTGGTATTTGTTGCAAGTTTAATATGATTTTTTCTTTAGTACTCCAGCATTTTAACACCAGATTGTTTTGTTTTAAGCCATCTCGATAAAACAGCGTTTTTACAAATCTATTTTTAGTTGTTGAGTGATTCTATATTTGTGTAGAAACTGAAATTCTATTTTTGTGTCTCGTTTAATCAGAATATTGAGCATTAAGGACGAGACTCGATGCGCTCCTACTGCACCTTACCCGTTCCAGCGCAACGCCCACATTTTACTCTCCGGTGCATTTCCACTTGTCGCTCAGTGGTCGTTTTATGAAAATAGCTCTCATCCTCGCTAAATTTTGATTCCTTTACCGTTTCGGTGTTTGTTATGAAGGTTTTGCCACTACCAGCACAAACTGGACAAGTTTTGTTAGCCGCCAGCGATTGTTGTTGTTTTCGCTTTTTCTCTTCGTAGCGTTCTTTTGCGCGGGCGATACGGTTCAGTTGTTGGCTCTGGTACTTATTCAATAAGCTATAGGTATAAAAATCCGTTCCCGAAAAATGCAAGCCCTTATCGTAGAACTGCTCCGCTACCACTTCCTTGATACCATTCGTCACTTTGATCTGGCGATGTAAGCCGTCTGGGATAGGAATAGGCATTTTGTTGGTCGGTATTTTACCCGTGATAAATTTTCCGGTGCTGTAGGTGTTAAAAAACAGATCGTTCGACACATCAAATACGCCCTTTATTTTGATTTCATTGCCCGAAATATCCACATAACCGTCCGTGGCGCGCCAGTACTGTTTATTGATGAGATCAGTTAAAAAAATGGGTTGGTCAAGGTCTAGGGTTCCATCCTCTCGCCAAGTTCCTCGGACCCGCCATTTGCTCAGGACGCCTTTTTCCTTATCGTATCTTCCCCCTTCGTAGTACTGCGTACCCCTTCCGCTGGGGACAAAATTTTCATTCACTTCTCCCGCGTACTCGTACTGTTTAGATTCCAGCGTGCTATTCTTAGCCGTTCTCCCCGATTTTGCACTATAAATTATTACGGATTTCCAGTTCGGTTTCCCATTTTTGATCGCAGTCCAATAATCTTTCTTTTTTTCAACATCATAGATTTTTGCCTTATTGGCCTCTGGCAATCCATTATTAATCTTTCCTTCGTACACATATCGAGCTTTGGGTTTAGCCGGCGATACCAGCTCAAAATCGTCGTTTAGAAAATAGCGTTTGGCGGCGGTGGCTTTACCTTCTTCGAAGAAGTATTTGCCGTAACTCCCTTGGGAAGACAGGTTGTCTGCGTTAAATTTAATGACCGCCCAATCAGAAGCCTTTCCCTCGGTGAAGTGCAGATGGTAGTAAATTTTACAATTTTTGATGTTTCTTGCGTCCAGTTGGCAATCTTCCGTATCAAAAACGTACAGTTCCGAATCGTGATGATATTTTGAATTCGGCCGTTTTTCGGTGTGCGGCAGCCCGTCTTTAACTCTTCCTACGTAGATCGCATTACCGTAATGCCAAATTTGATCCACACCCGTTTTTTCACAATTAAACAAACACTTCCCCCCTCTCGGCAATTCGGGTGCAGTAAAAATGTCTGGCGGTGCATTGAAAAGCGCGTTGGCACATATCTCCTCTTGGTCCGACCGATTACTTAAGGCGATGGAAGCCTCTCTCCTCATGTAAGATCGAATCGCTGCGTTGGTCAACCGATCTATTTTACTTCCGTTTCTTTTTGCGTATTTATATTCTCGGATCAGTTTCTCCGAAGTGCCGATCTTAATTATCAAATTATCAGAGGTGTAATCCAGCTTGACCAGCAGGTCACTATTGGGATAGTAGCCCATTACTAATTTTTTGTTGTGTTTATAGATCACATCATCCAGTAGCTTAAAGTGCTTGAGGGCTCTGGCGGTAGCCCCGGGGTATTTTTTATCAAAGTAAGGAAAATTTTCGGCTAGCTCCGCCAAGTCGACTAGCAGATCAATCCGCTCCACTTTTGAGCTGTCCTGGTTAAAAATAATAAATGCCTCTTGATTCGGGTTGGATTTAAACTGTACTTTATAGGTGGTACAGTTACTCCTCCTGGGAGTTGGTTTGGTGTATAAGACGGTAAAATGGGTATTGATTTTGTTCAACAAGGCGGACGGTTCCTGCTTATTCGTATAGTCCAAAAAATGGCTAAACTCAACTTCGTAGGGGCGAAAAAGCTGGGCTTTGGATGGGTTTGGGTTCAGAAAACAAAAGAACAAGAGGAGGGCTGTAGAAAGAAATTTGTATTTCATATCTTTTTTTAAGATTAAGAATATTCTTAGAAACCGTTAGTTGGCTTAAATTCGATTGGAGACTGGCTTATCTTCTGGCGGGTTTTCTTGAAGTTCGCTTCATTTTATTCAAAAAATCAAAATGCTGTTCGATAAAGTATTTTTCACTTGGAATTTCTACAACAGAGCTAGGTTTAAATCTCTTTCTGCCTCTCCCAATAATTCTCTACACATTTCCCATACTCTCGCTTTAGTTCGTGCAGAACTACTTCTATTTCGTCCTGTGTTAATACATTTTTTAGCCAT
>JBCCJE010000675.1:0-3815 GCA_039027925.1 Bacteroidota bacterium | reverse complement strand
GCCTTTGTCGTTGAACATCAAATATTTTTCAATAGCTGTTCCGTGGGAGAGGATCAAGTTTTTGTAGTCTTTGACAGAGATGGGAACTCTAGTTTGGCGGATATCTAAATCCAAAGCTTTGAAGCTGTGCTCGTCGCCCGGCGTTTGTATTTCGTTGCCTTGCTTGTCCATCAATGATTTGACTTCCACAAAATATTGTGTGTGTCCTCTTTTTTCTAAAAAATACGCTACGCGGGGTTCTAAATCCAAAGGATAGTACCCAATCTTGTTGAGCGATTGGATCACCATATTACGCATCACAAATCCGACCTCGTTATTTTCAGGATAATCTTCGAATATCTGTTTTCGCTCCCGTTCGTTTTTTAAAATTTTAATCAATGCTTTCTTCTCAAAGCTAAGCCGATCCAGTATTTTGAAGAGGTAATTTTCGTAAGGCATATACTCTTCGTATATCCTTTCGTTGGAGCCACCGGGTAGTTTGGTATTGATGTGTCCCTCGTATTTGTCTTTGTCTTTGACGGTCAAAAGATGCTGTACACCATCTTTTTCAAACCAATAAATAATGCCAACGTAGTGGCTATCGGGTGGGGTAGGAACATCTGCCAATTGAAACATATTAATTCTATTTTTGATAAGTGCGAAAGGTATAAATCTTTTTACAAATGATCTCGATTTGTTGTTGAAAATAAAAAAATCTCAACGAGATTTTTACTTAGAATGATTTGCTAAGTATTGTAAGCAGGCCTGATCTTCGGCGTCTTTGCTGGCAGCGGTGACGAACCATACGTCGAGCATTTCCTTTGCTAATTGCTCCGAGACAAGGCGCAGGCTCATGGTCAGGATATTAGCATCGTTCCACATTCTTGCCCCTTTTGCCGTTTCCGCATCGTTGCAGAGTGCCGCTCGGATACCTTTTATTTTATTGGCAGCAATGGTGACTCCCGTTCCTGTCCAACAAAAAAGAATACCTTGGTCAAATGCTCCACGGGCTACATTTTCTGCTACATCAATGGCTACCTTCGTCCACATCGCTTTGGGTTCGTTGAGTGCGCCGAAGGTAACAACCTCATGTCCTAGTTTTTGTAAATACGTTACTACAAATTCTGTAACGTGGTTTTTCATATCACTACCAACTGCTATTTTCATGTGAAAAAAATTTAATTTTTTTTTGGTGAGTACTAGGAAAAGTACAAAATGCACCTAGGCTTTAGGTGCTAATTTTCTCTAATATTTTAATCAAGAAAGAAAATAAGATAAGCTGCCGAAAGCGAGCAAAAATAAAATGGCAATAACAATATTTCTTCGTAATTGGTGAGGGCCAGCAATCGTATTCATCAGTTCCTGCCATTGTTCTATTTCGGAAGGATAACTTTTTCGTTGCGGTTTTTTTACTTCTTTTGCTTTTTCTAATGCTTCAAATCCATCGTAAGCCAAATAGTAGGTGTGTTCTTCCAGTACATACTCCACCAAATCTTTGTTGACCAATATTTGAAGCGTATCGTCTATTTCTGGAAAATCAATTCGCCACCGTACCAAATCTTTTCCGTGGATTCCGTAGTCTTTAGAATCGTGAAGTAGGGCGAGTACTTCGATTTGTGATTTGGGCAGATTCGATTTTCTGCGGAGGTTATTACGTCGCACGAAATGATAATTAAAAATGGTTTTGAAAATGATGCTATCCTTTCATTAGGGCAGTTTCCTAGCATTGCAATTTAAAACCACGAAATGAGATAATAGTTCTTCGTTTTTTTTAAGGCCGAGCTATCGGATACTTTTATGGACATTTCGAAATATTGATAGCTACCAATCAGCTACCTACAAATGCCGCACCTCTGGTGTCCTTAACTTGAAAAGTCCCAAATACAGGGATAACATCTGGGTAGTATTGAAAATCCAAAGTTCATTTGTGTCCGAGTGCCAGGCATGGCACATTTCCAAATGGAGCGTTACTGAGGAATGGTTCAATAATAACTTTACATTTTCTACTTGTTCTTTTTCCTTTCTGCTGCGTTGATCCCGAGTACTCGGGACGCCGATGCCCCGCATCGCCTACGTTTTTCGCCTTGCATAAAGAAAAAATGACTGCGCATAAAATGTAAATTTATTAATGCACCATTCCTGATTATTAATTTGCGGAGCTATTAGACCCCCAAAAGCATTAATACGAATTTCCTAGATTAATAAAAGTTGGAATCTCATCAGGAAATTAAGCTCACTCAGCTCTCAATTTTAAACTGTTGGGCGTACTCCGAAGGCGTCACTCCGAATTGTTTTTTAAAACAACTTCTAAAATATTGTAAATCATTGAATCCTACCTTGTAGGTAATTTCCGAGACATTCAGCGATTGTAGTTGTAAGAGTTCGGCGGCTTTTTTTAGCCTGACCGTTCTGATAAATTCATTAGCGGACTGTCCCAGTAGTCCTTTCATTTTTCGGTACAATTGGCTTTTACTAAATCCAACTGCTCTGCACAAATCATCAATCTGAAAATTAGAATTATCCAGATTATCCTCTACAATTTCTATCACTTTTTCTATAAATAATTCATCTTTAGAAGAGACATTGGAAGTCGTTAAGGTTTTGATATTCTCACCTTCAGGTACGTTAAAAGTGGTAACACTCGTCAAAATTTGATCCTTGTATTTTTCTCTAGTGTTCAAAATATTTTTAATCCTTAAATCTAATAATTTAGGATTGAACGGTTTAGTCAAATAATAATCCGCCCCGTACTCGTAGCCCATTTTTCTACTTTCTTCCGATGATTTTACGGTGAGCATGATGATAAAAATGTGACTGGTTTTTTCATCATTCCGAATCTGCTGTACCAATTCGAAACCATTCATCTGCGGCATCATCAAGTCGGTCACGATCAAGTCGGGAATACTCCGACGAGCCAGCTCGTAGGCTTGTTTTCCATTTTCTGCTTCGATGATTCGGTAGTGGGTTTGGAGGTAAGTACGAGTAAAGGCGCGGAGGTCGGGATTGTCTTCCACAATCAGTATCAAAGGTAGATCGGTATCCTCCGAGATCACTTTATCCTGATTGGGGGTAGCCGCAATCTTAAATTCTTGGAGTTCTATCCGAGAGTCTTCACTCAGGCGATGCGGCGATATTTCGTGATCTACTTGATGGGATCGCAGATGCGCTTTGCCTAGGGGTAGGATAACTTCGAATTGTGTCCCCTGCCCCTGCTGACTACTCACTTCGATTTTACCGCCGTGGAGTTCCACTAGCTGCTTGGTCAACGAAAGCCCAATGCCCGTTCCACTACGTGCGCCTTTATTTTTTCCTTGATAAAATCTATTAAAAATGAGTTGGAGTTGATCCGGAGAAATGCCAATGCCCGTATCAGAAATACTAATGCGTACTTGGTCATCTTCCGCCTCCATCGTCAGGGCAACTGTTCCGAACTCGGGCGTGTATTTGAAAGCATTGGAAATAAGATTGATAAGAATTTTCTCCATTTTATCTTTTTCAAAATAAAGTGGAATAGGTTGTGGTGGTAATTGGATTTTAAAAGAAATAAACTGTTCCTCCGAGTAAGGCTGAAAGTTAGACGCAATGTTTTCGGTAAATGTTACGATGTCAAATTTTGAAGTTTTGAGTTCTTCTATGCCCGACTCCAATTTGGACAAATCCAAAATTTGATTAATCAAGCGCAGCAGTCGTTCTGCGTTGCGTAACATTACATTTACTTGATTTTTGTTTTCTATTTTCTCTAACTTTTTTTGCATGGATTTGAGCGGACTAATAATCAATGTCAAGGGGGTTTTGAACTCATGGGAAATATTCGCAAAAAACTGCGACCGTACTTG
>JBCCJE010000674.1:0-3829 GCA_039027925.1 Bacteroidota bacterium | reverse complement strand
TGTGCATTTTTTAATTTTTTTATGATGTAAAGGTAGGTTTGTTTTTTGAAAAAATGCAAGTTGAGAATTAATATTTTTAATTAAAAATCATCTGTAATCTGCGAATAAGTGAAAAAATGAGTTTATTTCCTGATTTAACTTAATAGCTCTGGGGGCTGGAATTCGAAATCACACGGAAAAAGTAGTGTATTCTAGCCTCGTCCCGAGGACTCGGCAGGGAGAGGCGTACTACAAACTCGCAAATTATGTGCAAAAATTTGATAATAAAGTCTTCACAGTTAGAACTAATCACCTCTGCTTGCTAGGGAGGTCAACAAAGAACAATACATAAATCTGGGAGTTTAACTCAACGTTTTAATCGGGTACATTTTTTATAAAACCATTCCTTACCTTTGCTTTATGAATTTTACATCCAAACTTATTCAAGAATCTGTGGAAGCTTTTGCGAGTTTGCCCGGCATTGGAAAGAAGTCAGCGTTAAGGCTAGTGCTATATTTAATGAACCAACCCAAGGAAGTCACTCAAGAATTTACCAAAGCCTTAACGAACATGCGAGAAAATATTAAATCCTGTACAGTTTGTTATAATATTTCCGATACCGAAGTCTGTGGCATATGCGCAGACCAAAGAAGAGATAGATCAGTTATCTGTGTAGTGGAGAATATCCGAGACGTGATGGCCATTGAGGATACACGGCAGTTTAGAGGATTGTATCACGTTTTGGGTGGCGTGATTTCTCCCATCGAAGGTATCGGACCAACTGACCTGAATATTGCTTCCCTAGAAGATCGAATCAAAAATGAAGAAGCCAAAGAGGTGATTATGGCCATCAGCCCTACCATCGAGGGAGATACTACTATTTTTTATATTTCCAAAAAATTAAAAGATCTGGACGTAAAAGTGAGCACCATCGCTCGTGGCGTTTCGTTTGGTGGAGAGTTAGAGTATGCTGATGAGATCACGCTCGGGCGATCTATTGTGGCTAGGGTGCCTTACCAGATTAAGAGAGACTAACAATGCTTTTTCGTAAACTCCATTTTGTTTTCAAAAAGATAAAAAATGAGAATCAAAAAGTTAGAGATGAAAAATTTTCGGGGGTTTGAGAAACTCACTATCGAGTTTCCTGAAAGGGGAAGTGCTGTGTTTGTCGGAATAAATGGAGCCGGGAAGACGAGTGTGTTGGAATGTATAAAATCAATCTTTGATGTACTTTTAGGAGGTGACACTAAATTCAAGTATCCTGTGGGACACACTTCAAATGATATCAACATTGGGTATAGTCATACTGAGAATGAATTAGTTTTTGAGCTAGAAAACGAAAATCATTCAATTACGACAGAAGCTGTGATTACCTCTCCCAATAGAAGTCTATGGCAAAATAAAAATTATTCATCAGTTGAACTGTATGAACATTTCGTAGAAAAAATTTATCAATTCCCCTCTACTAATATTCCTCTATTTGAATTTTATCCCACAGAGCGTAGTGCAAATAACGAATCTACTGATTCGATGGATTTAGCATTTGAAAATCAACTAGATGCGTTTTCTTTTACCTACTTACTAAACTTTAATGTATTTTTTGAATGGTTTAAAACCAAGGAAGATGTAGAAAATGAGGTTAGATTACAAGAAACTTCTGAGTTTAGACTTGGTGAGCTAGAAGTTGTCAGAACTGCTTTAAAATCTTTTTTATCTGACATTAAAGATATTAGGGTTAAAAGGATTGGTATAATTGAATTTATTGTAAAGAAAAAAGGAGAATGGTTATCTCTCTCAATGTTATCTCACGGTGAGAAGCTGCTCGTAGCTATGATAGGTGATATTGCAAGAAGGCTGACTATCGCCAATCCTTCCCTTAAAAATCCCCTAGAGGGAAAAGGTATTATCCTAATTGACGAAATAGAACTCCATCTCCATCCGGGCTGGCAAAGAGAGATAGTGCCCCGGCTTGAACAAACATTTCCCAACATTCAATTTATTTTCACTACGCATTCTCCGCAGGTTTTGAGTACGGTGGATAAAGAAAACATTTTTATTCTCGAAGATTTTAAGTTGCTTGATGGTACTCCGAATACGCTTTGGCGAGACAGCAACTCTATCCTACATGATCTGTTTAGAGTGAGCAAACGCCCCGAAGCTGGTAAAGATGCTTTGAATGAACTTTATAAACTGATAGATGCCGAGGAGAAAGAAAAAGCCATTTCCAAGCTAAGCCAATTAGAGGAAAATATGGGAGAGCAAGATGCAGAGCTAGTTCGAGCAAGAATGTTTATTGACATGATGGATGAATAATAATGAGGTACATTCCGAAAAAAGAAAATAATGAACCTTCCTCTCTGAGAGCTTATCGTGAGACTACTCCAAAAGCTAATTACGAGGGATTTAGCGATGCTCGACAACTATTGAAAAAAGCCCTACTCGAAGAGCAAGGTCATCTTTGCGCTTACTGCATGAAGAGAATTAGTTTGAAAAGAAACAGAGCACTTAAACCTAGAATCGAAGTTGAACATTTTCGTACTCAATCCTCCAACCCCGAACTAGATTTGGATTATAAAAATATGCTGGGTGTCTGTAACGGCTATACTTTCAAAAGTGAACATTGCGATAAAAGTAAAAAGGATAAAAATCTTCAAGTTTTAAATCCCTTAGAAAAAACTGTAGAAGCTCAAATTACTTTTTCTTTAAACGGATACTTAAGTTCAAAGAAAAATAATACAAAAGTTGAGGAAGATATTGAGCTACTAAACCTCAATGATCAAAATATAGTAGAAGCAAGAAAGAAAGTCATTGATTTAGCAAGGACATTTCTCATCAGGAAAAAACCAATAGGTCAATGGACTAAAGTGATTATTCAAAAAGAAATTGATGAATGGAAATCAAAAAATAAGGCAGGAAAGTTTCGAGAATATTGTCAAGTTGCTATCTGGTTTTGGGAGCAACAATTAAAGAAAAGTCGTTACCCTGCTAAGTGATAGCTATGAAACTTTCCATCATCATCGTCAATTACAACGTCAAATACTTCTTAGAGCAAGCCCTGCTCTCTGTCCGAAAAGCCATCCCGTCCATCACAGCCGAGGTTTTTGTAGTGGACAATAATTCCGTTGATGAGTCCGTACAAATGGTTTCGGAAAAATTTCCAGAAGTCCATCTCATTCAAAATAAATCCAATCCGGGATTTTCGACCGCCAATAATCAAGCGATACGATTAGCCAAAGGAGCGTACATTTTGTTGCTTAATCCCGATACCGTGGTGGAGGAAGATACCTTTGAGAAATGTGTAGCCTTCATGGACAATCATCCTCAGGCTGGAGGATTGGGTGTGAAAATGATTGATGGTTCTGGCAACTTTTTACCAGAGTCCAAAAGGGGATTCCCTTCTCCTTTCGTCGCTTTTTGTAAGACGTTTGGTTTGTCTTCACTTTTCCCAAAATCCAAAACTTTTAATCGCTATCATTTAGGATTTTTGGATAAAAATAAAACGCACGAAGTGGATGTGTTGGCGGGCGCATTTATGTTGTTACGAAAATCTGTGCTGGATGAAATTGGATGGTTAGATGAGACTTTTTTTATGTACGGAGAAGATATTGATTTGTCCTATCGGATCGTCAAGGCAGGTTATAAAAATTACTATTTTGCCGATACAACCATCATTCACTACAAAGGCGAAAGCACCAAAAAAGGCAGTCTCAACTACGTCAAGGTTTTTTATAATGCGATGATTATCTTTGCCCGTAAACACTTTGTTGGCGAAAAAGCGAGACTATTTATTCTGATGCTACAAGGGGCTATTTATTTTAGAGCCTTCTTAACCATTCTTTCTAATTTTTTT
>JBCCJE010000673.1:0-3841 GCA_039027925.1 Bacteroidota bacterium | reverse complement strand
TGAGCATTTGTTGGTGCTTCCGTTGAAGGATTAGCCGTAATAATTGCGATGGGTTCTTTCGAAACATCGTTGAGAAATCTGTAGGTAAGCGTAGTGTCCGCTCCCAAAAACTCTCCAAAATTGGCTGCCAAAAGCACATCGGTGACGTCCGTCCAATTTAAGATTGGAAGATAAGCTAAAACCTTGGTCTCAGTCACATCTTGCCGCCGCACTCTCAACACTTCAAAATCACCGATGGGCAAATCAACCGTACCCCAAGCATCTACGGTCTCTGTTCTTTCGGTAGCTACCTCGATGGCTATGGAGTCGGGTATGAGGGGAAAGTTTCCGCCGATACTATCAGTGATGAGGGGCGGTAGATCATCCCAAGCGTAGGGAACAAAAACAGAAGAGGAAGAAATATCTTGCGCATTATAATTAAGTGGCGATGCTTGCTCAATTAGAGGTGGCGTATTTTTAAACACCACTTCTAGTCCTAGTCCGAGGGGATCAGCTCCGCTAAAACCCAAAGACAAATATTGAGCAGCGGTAGTCTGGTAATAAGTCTCCGCCACGGGTGGTTCTCCAATTAGAATATTAGCATCTGGATAATTGTCAGAATTGTCACCTGCGCTGGCATCCAAAATGATGCGCTCGAAGGCAGGACCGTCGAGTGAAGAAAAATCCCAAGTCAGATCAGCGCCGGGACTTTGTAGATCAATACTAGGATCATCATCTATGGCAAATCTGAGCGTATCGCCCGCCGCTGGAAAAGTAGCATTCGTAATGGTAATCTGTCCAAAAGCACTAATCGTCCAAAGTGTCAAGGCTATTGCAAGTATATTTTTTTTCATACGTTGATGTTTTTAAAAATCTAAAATTACAATATTCATCATTAGGAACAAAGGACAGATTAGTTAAGGTTTCTTTATTGTTGGCAATGAACCAATGATAGAATGAATTAATGAGTGAATGATACAATGGTATGAAGTAGGTGTTCCTTCACGGATTTCATCATTCTATCATTCACTCATTCACTCATTCTATCATTGGTTTACTCATTCATTGATCAATTTCTTCATCGCTTGAATAACCGCTCGATTAGCTTTGGGTGTTCCGATGGTGATTCTGATACAGTCGGGATGTCCGAAGGTGGCGACTGGTCTTACCATGACACCTTGTTCCAGCATGCGTTGTTCGAAGATTTTGTCATTCATCTGAGGTTTTACGGTGATAAAATTAGCTTGGCTCTTCCAGTATTTGATACCTAGCTTTTCGTATTCGGCGTATAAAAATGATTTGCCGTCGTTGACCATCTGGATTGTTTTTTCCAAAAAATTATGATCGGACAGGGCAGCCATACACGCTTCGAGTGCTAAGGTATTGATGTAAAATGGACGCTGTAATTTGCTGATGTACCTTGCAATGGTTGGCGTGGCGTAGGCATATCCCACTCGCAGTCCCGCTAGTCCGTAGGCTTTTGAAAAGCTATTGACTCCGATCACATTTTTTCCCGCCAAAACGTAAGGTAGCGCAGTAGTGTAATCCTCGGCGGTCGCAAACTGAAAATACACTTCATCCAAAACGACCACGACGTGATCTGGTACTTGGGCTAGTAATTTATCAATATCATTTTTAGGTAAATAAGTCCCCGTTGGATTATTGGGGCTACATAACCAAATCACTCTAGTTTTATCCGTAATGGCATTGATGATGCCTTCCACATCTAGCTCAAAACTATCACCTACTAATGGAATGTCTTTGATAACTGCGCCTACTTTTTTGGGAAATGAGATATACGGCAAAAATGCGGGATTGGAACAAATGCACTCCATGCCTTCGCCCAAAAATGCGTGGACGATGAGTTCGATAACACCCACCCCACTATTGGCGGTAAAAAATTGATCGGCGGTCAGTTGGTGATTGTAAAATTCACTTAACTTATTTCTTAATCGCACATCCGTTCGGTCGGGGTATTCGTTCAACCCAAGTAGATGTTTTTGTATCGCCTCGACGGCCAAAGGAGAAGGTCCCAGAGGATTTTCGTTGGACGATAATTTGTGAATCGGTCCGTCAAAATTAATTTCAGACCTAGTCTTTCCCCCTTGGTAGGTGGGCGAGTCCACGGTCAGATAGGATTTGAAAAGAGAAATATTTTTAGTCATGATTGTATTTGGTAGGCTTGATGATGAATGATGAATATTGGGAAATTAATCGTTGTTGTGTTTCGCAAAATTAAATAAAAAAAGAAGAGGAGTATTGGGATCGGGAGATTAAAAATTGAGGATTCAGAATTGGAAAAAATAAGATGATTTTTAGACTTTGAGGTACACCTCGATACGAATGCCGTCAACTTAGTGGCGGTCTGCGGGGGTAATTTCAAATTCCCCTCGCAGTTTTTTCTGAGTTGATTAGACCTAGGGCGGTGATTTGGAATAACCTCATTAGAACAAATTTTTAAGTTGACGACGTTCTACAAAACACTCATAAATCACGAACTTTTTATTCTCCGCTATAATTTCTACAGCACTAAAAATTTTGGTGAGGTGAGTCTTATAATTGAGGTGACGGTTGGCAACTAACTGAAAACTTCCTTGTGGCTTCAAGCATCTTTTGACTTCTCCAAATAGTCGAATGGATATATCAATATTGTTTTCGTGTTCGAAGTGAAAAGGAGGATTCGAAATGACTAGGTCAAAAAAATTATCTTCAAAATCTTCTAAAGTATCCTTGAGGTGAAAAAAAGTATTGGGTTCTCGTAAGTTGAGCTTTGAAGATGCAATGGCCAGAAAGGAATCGTCCATTAAGTGAATCTCACAAGTCGTATTTTTTAATCGAACCATCTTGGCGAGCACTCCATTTCCCGACGCCAAATCCAAAACGCAACTAACCGTCTCGGATACTTTTAGGTGAGTGATAAAAAACTGCGAAGCGTAGTCAATGTTATTCGCAGAGAATACGCTAAAGTATTGTTGGAAAATCTGATCTCGAAAAGTAATAGAATGGATAATGGATTTTTTTAGAAACGGCTTAGGATTTTTTAGAGTGATAACCCTCGATTTTTTCCACGCTCTGGATTGCTCTACGTTTTCGAAAAATTCACAAGCTACTCGCAAGATTTGAGGGGTAAAATATTTAGTCATAAATCCTCCTAGCACGACTCCGTTAGCATCCAAGGCTTTGGTTAGTTGGATCAATTGTAATCGGAATAAATCTATTGACTTTGGAATTTTGAGCAAACCGAGTGTTACATTTTTGGGGAGGTCAACAAGCGGATGGCAGAACTCTACCTTAGATTTTTCAAGGGTATTGTTTTTCAGATTTTGTAAAATTGATTTTCTTTGGCTAGCGTAATTTACAATCACCTTCGGATGGAATGGGTGTAGGGTACAGGTGAGAAAACCAAACCTATCATTATAAATGGCTAGTTCAGAATTGGTAGTTAAACTGTCATCCAAATATTGTAACAGGTGTTCGTCCGCAGCATTCCAAGCCCGCAGCGAACGATTGTTGGTAGGAGGATACCGAGTGATTTGATAGTCATTATTTTTGTGCGCAAAAGTAATGTTCATCGTAACTGATTTGTAACTTGGGTCAAAACCCAATGTAGAGAGAAAAAATTAAAAGCCTCTCTATTTTTAATATTTTTTTGAACACTAAAAAGTACGCTTTGAGAGACTCCGTAAAATCATTGTTAAGAAACCTAGTACACTCCACGCAGTTGGATGTATTTGCGGCGGCGTTAATATTTACGATTACAATAGCTCGTGATTTTCACCTAACCATTTATCAGGCGGAAGCGATTCATTTTTTGGGGTATTTTGCCGAGTTAAGCGATGCCTTGCACAGCGGCGCATTTCCC
>JBCCJE010000672.1:0-3849 GCA_039027925.1 Bacteroidota bacterium | reverse complement strand
GGTAGATCGCTTCTATTTTATCACCTCAGTATTCAATACCGCTACAGTAAGATTGGTTATACAACAGACTGCCATCATCGGTAATGATTTTCCCCAGTTTTATACCTGCCGCATCGTACACAAAATCAATGATTTTATTTCCATCTTTGATAACTCGTTCTGGCAAATTTAAGTGATTGTATTCAATGACTATATTTTTATTGGGATCAAAAGTCATATTGCCGTTTTCATCATACTGAAATGAGGCATTACTATTTTGAACAAAACCATTAGCAGAAGAACTACAACTTCCAATTCCCCCTTCGAAGCTACCAATACCACTTGCATTTATCTGAAACCCGGGCTGTAAATTAACCGCTTCCCCTGCTTGGAAAACAACTACATTTGAGCCATCTACTGTACCGTCAGCAATGATAGTTTCGCTTGCTGTAATGATTTGGCTATTAGAAATATTACTAACAGATTGGGTAAGTGGACAATCTGAAACTGGATTAGCACTATCTGTCACCACACTCAGACGATTGGTGTTGGAACTGTAGGTATAAGAAAGATCATCAATTTGTTGTAATAACCAATTATTGCCATCGTTGTAAACTCCATTTCTAGTAAGCTCTGTAATATTCCCTCTACTATCATACGAATACGTGGAATTGTATTGGTCCTCTACACCTGCTCCCAAATCTTTATCTTCAAGATGATCTACATTAACTAATCGGTTTAAATAGTCATACTGAAAACCTTGGATGTGTTTAGCCCCTTTATCCTTTACTCGCCAAGCCATTCCAGAAATATTTCCATTGAAGTAATTTGTAGCGACTACTTCATCGGGATCATCATTGTAAAATAGTTCGAAACTAAATAGATCATCACTATTTAAGTCATCGGGATCATTCATTTTACTCAGAAACCGATTGGCTAAATATTCATAATCGCAGGTTTGTAAAAATCCATTACCAACTTTGCCTAGACGACGGGTTTTAACTTGATCCTTAATAGTATAATCTATTTCTGATAAGTCTTCGTTAGCTATCGTTACGCCATTTCTTTTTACTCGGTGATTCGTTGACTTTTGTCGTCCCGAGTGATCAAAAGTCATTCGATTAATGACCTCAGTAGTCACTCCAAAGGCATTGTGAAGACGTCGGTTCTGGATAATATTATTGGCAAAATCGTACTCGTAGAATACAGACTCTGCACTATTCATGGAGAGATTGACGTAGCTATTACTTGTGATCTTGTCTATTCTTCCTAAAATGTCATATTCCGTGATTGTTTCTATCCAATCATCTGTTGTTTCTAGTATTTTGGTACGGGTTTTCGTTATTTTTCCCCGGTAAATGGGTAGAAATGGAACTAAGCTTTGACCATCGTATTCCGTTTCGGTGAGGGCTTCGGAATAGTTAAGTAATATATCACCGTTTTCAGGGTTTAAGTTAACAAATCCGGTACTAGTGGGACGTCCATATACATCATATTTCGTATGTAACCATCGGTTGATAGAAGTACTCCGCATATTTGGATCTTGGCTAAATGTTAGTAAGTCCCGATCATTGTATTTGAAATAATGCCACGCCTTCGCGCTACCGACTATTTGATCAGGAAGACTTTTTTGTAATAACCTATCTCTACCATCGTAAAGATATTGATAGATTAAGTTAACCGTACTCGCATCAGCACCAGGAGGAATCACTTTACTTAGCCGATCTTTATCATCATATTCGTAGTAAGTATTGGTTGCTTGCGTATTATCCGCAGAACTATGTTTCGTTAATACGTTTCTCCCTTTCCTATCCGTATAATTGATGATTTTATTATTATTACCATCCGTTGTTGTTTGTTTAAATAAGGTTCCTATTCCGTTATTACCTATTGCGATATCATTCTTACCGTAGCTAGTCCACGTGGGGTAGTTCCAATCTGGCGGAGTAGCACTTACTATCCGATTGAGCGGAGAACTTTCATATCCCGATAAGGTATAAGGTTGGTTTTGTGGGATATTGGAATAAAAGTTTCCACTATCAGTCATTCCGTCAAATGGCTCGTACACTTTACTTAATCTCCCTACATCATCGTACTCCTGAGCAGTAACCACATCACTATCGGTATCAGAATATCCTTTTTGTACGGTTTGAATGGGTCTACCTAGACCATCCATATATTGGAGGGAAATGATCCTATCGAGCTGGCTAAGGAAGAGGGTATGTTCTACAACGTAGTTTACTTTTGTTTCTACGAAGTTATAACCAGAAGAATTACTGGCATCATTAAAATAATGATAATCGTAGCTCGTCTCAATTGTAGCATTATCCCCCGCTAAGTGCTGGTCTTCGATTTCAGTAAGACGACCTAACTGATCATAGTCATAATCTGTATAGCGTCCATCAATATCCGTAGTTCTTTTGAGATACTTGGAGTTATTATAATATTCGTAGTCCCAAGTAAAATCTTCGAAAGTCCTACTTTCAATCAAGTGATTGTCAGGATTCCAAGTGTAGGTTTCCGGTTGCTATCCCCGTTTGGTGAATTGAGTAGGCTGACCATTTTGGTAACTATTGATAGTTCCTTTCCAGACGAAATGATCACCACTTGGTTCATCATAAACTAAGTTACCGTTGATATCCCAGCTTCCATCCAATGTGTAGAATTGGCTAGGATATGGAAAGCCTCCAAAAGTATCATATACCGTACGACTTCCTTTTACGTCGTTATTATCTACTCGTTGAATTCTCTCAATGGGAATGCCTATCATGTTATGACTATTTATCATAGTTTGGTAAACGGTTGCCCCCGTTGCGTCTAACATTTCGTGAGCATATTTGATAAAATTAGTGGTTTGTTTACCATCACTATTCGTAAAAGTAGTACTAGTAGGTTGTAGGTGTCGATCTTGTGGATCGTAGCCGTAGTCGGTAATAGTGGTTACACCATCTAAGGTCTCCTCAATTGTCTCTACCTGATAAACGCCTACTCTGGGAAAATAGCCATTGACCAAGATAGTTGGACTGGGACATCCAGGGATGGTCGTAGTGGTATAAATTGTTCCAGGCACAGTATTATAATTTAACGCTCTAGGGGTGATTACAGAAGTTTTTACAGGAGAACTACCTTGACTGGTGTACACGTTAACAGCTTCCGATTTACCGTCATGGGCTCTTAGTAAAGTAGGAACGCGGGGAAAATCATTATTAATGACTGATTGTTCGGTTAAGAAACTGTAGATAGTTCTACCGTTACCCGTTGCGTTACCTCCGCTATGGTGGTTTTCGACGACCCTCTCGTAACCAATGTGCTTACCATCAAAATTACCTAAAGGTACGATACTAGTCGCAGCAGCGTGATAATAATTACCTCCATACCCGTTTACATAAATCCCACTCCAACTATATTGTGGCAGATTAAACAAAATACCACTTGATTTGGGATTGCTATCACTTTTTTGGTATTCATAACTTTTTACAATATTATTGGCAGTTCCAATATTGTTAACCCCCGAACTAATTTCTTTAATTCTTAGTCCTCCTACCACTTTTTCAATGGTAGCGTTAGCGTTCGTTGGAATATCGTAAAACAAATCAAAACTTCCCCTCCCGTTTTCTACGTGAAGTCTGAATTCATAATCCTTTCCTTCTTGAATAAATCCCAAGGCTTCTAGTTCTAGTTCAGATATCGGTAAAATCCCTGTCGTTTCTATATTGGTAGTAATCCCTAAGGGAGGCGGTATGCTTCCGTTGATACTAGCAGATCCGACTATTTCCCCGTTATCAGGATCAACAACTTCTATGATTGCTAGATGATCTGTGTAAGGAAAAGTAGATAAATCAAAGTTTGGATCTAAACAAAAAATATTAG
>JBCCJE010000671.1:0-3851 GCA_039027925.1 Bacteroidota bacterium | reverse complement strand
TATTTATTTTAATTATTTTACTCACTCAAAATTTTATAATTATGAAAGACTCAATTAAAACATTTCAAATCAAAAAAGCTGTAAAGAAAATTGAGATAACGAAATTAAAACATTTAAAAGGAGGCGACAGGGTAAAAGCAGGCGCAACGAGATTGAAAAAACAGTAATGCAAATTAAAAAAGTTGTTCAATTAATAGACATTATTCTAAATGAGTTTTTTGCTTCATAATTCATTGATTATTAATGGTATTTTTTGGTAAAAAAGCGATTCAGAATAATGTCTAATAATTTGATCAACTTTTTTGTTTTCTTTGAGAAGTTCATTTCTAAAATCCTTTTCTTTTTCATTCAATTGCTCGAATGCCTTTCTCACCTGTTCGGCATCCATTTCTTTTTCAAAAAACGTTGTTTCCGTTGCGGCTTGATCGTGGTCATTCGCATCTATTGAAGTCGTCGGAGTATTTTTGTGATCCTTCCAATATTTGCGAAGTTTATTTTTACCAATCGCCGTCAGGAAATTGATAATCCTCGTAGTCAATCCATAGACCTTATTTTCCGTTATCCCCACTCTACCTTTGTAAATAAAATCTTGGATAAAAACGATCAAGCATTCGTGGTAGATATCTTCTACTACGTCGTTTTTAGTAGATGAAAAACTTTTGCTAGCCCATCCCATAAATCTATCCCGATACTCGTGATACACATCGGTCATCGCATTCGGCTTTCGATCTTGTAAGTCTTGGATAAGTTGAATCTCTTTTTTACTAAGCATTTATTTCTTTTTTGTGTTTGAGCGGTACGCTTCCAATATAGTCAATTTGCTTAACTTTCATCGGTATATACCAAATCATCCAAAACGTAAACAATTTTTTTTTAGAAGAGGGAGGAGTGATGAAAGAAGAGTGATGAGTTGGTGATGGTGAGATTGGTCGGTGAGTAGTAGAACCTAAAAAGAATATCGTCAACTTAGCGGTAGTCTGGGAGGGTACTTGCAAAATTCCCTTCGCAGTTTTTCTTTAATTTTATTGAACCCACGGTGGAAATTTAAAACTACCTCGTGGGAACAAATCCTAAAGTTGACGGCGCTCGAACCCAAAAGACCTTCCTGATTTTTAGGATCGGGAAGGTCTTTTTAGTTTTAATAATTATCCACTAGGTGATCTATGATGTCATCTTCTGCGTGAGGATTTTTAGGATCAGGCCCGTATTTGTTTCTGTGCCGATCTCCTTCTGTGAAAGCAAGGATAATATTATAAATCGGAATCAAGAGATACCAGCCACTTTTGCCTACGTCGTGCATTCTTCTGACACCTACGGCGATGGCAGGAACTAATACTGCTAGGGAATAAATAGTCTCTGTTCCGAATACTAACCCCATATTTGCATCAACGATGCTTAAAACAATAGAGATAATTCCATTAAAAAGTGCGAAATATCAGTATTCACTTCTTCTGGCTCTTCCTTCGAACGTAGCGTACTTCCTGAGAACGTCTAAATAATAGTTCATAATTTTTGATTTTGTTTATTAAAAAAATTTCAATGTGAAAATATGGACTATTCATCGAATATCAAAATGTAAGGTGTAATGATTGAGGACATTCTCATAAAAAGTATCGCAGATTTTTTTATATGCACACGTTATTTTGCATATTTGCGAAAAATTGGCTTTTTCACAAAAAAAATTTGAACTATGGTTTATTGGAATAAAAAAGCTAAACAATTGCTAAAATCAGAATTGGTAAAAAGAGGAATTTCTAATGCAGATTTAGTGGTGCTACTCGCCCAAAATGGTGTTCAAGAAACCAAGTCGGGTATTGATAGTAAGATCAGCAGAGGAACATTTAGTGCTGCTTTTTTTATTCAATGCCTTTTAGCGATTGGTTGCAATAAGATCGAGTTGGATATTTACGACTCCCCATTATCCGTCGCCGCAGAATCACCAGTTCCATATGAAACACAAAAGAAAAAAAATGAAGGATAATAAAATTAAATTTATTGACTTGTTTGCTGGATTAGGAGGAATACGATTGGGATTTGAAAAAGCTTTCCACAACAATGGGTTTAAAACCCAATGCGTAATGACCTCCGAGATTAAGCCCTACGCAGTAAAGACACTCCAACATAATTTTGAGGATCATTATTTTGTGGGAGATATTTTCAAAGTTAAAAATGAGGATATTCCCGAATTTGATTTTCTACTTGGAGGTTTTCCGTGCCAACCATTTAGCTCGGGAGGGAAGCGACAGGGGTTTGTGGATACGAGAGGAACGCTTTTTTTTGAGATAGAGCGCATTTTGGCAGCTAAAAAACCTTACGGTTTTATTTTAGAAAATGTAGAAGGATTAGTCAAACACGACTTGCAAAATAAAACTGATCGAATAGGGAGAACACTATCAACTATTTTGGATCGGCTTCGTAGTGATCTAGGCTATCAGGTTACTTGGAAAGTTTTAGATGCTATTAATTTTGGAATCCCCCAATCCAGAAAAAGAATATTTATCGTAGGCACAAAAGAGGAGTGCGTAGATTTAAGTGTACAACAACCGTATTTTTCAACCCTAAAAGATATTTTGGAAAAAGGCTTGGAAACGATGAACTCTCCATTTGTAAGTAAATTGTTGGTTAACTTTGAAATAGAAGAACTTTACGGTAAAGCCATCAAGGATAAGCGCGGAGGCAGTAATAATATTCATAGTTGGGACATCGGACTTAAAGGAAAAATCTCGGAAGCACAGCATCTCCTATTGAATCAACTTTTTAAGGAAAGAAGAAAAAAACATTGGGCAACTGAGATAGGCATTGATTGGATGGATGGCATGCCGCTTACCTTATCCCAGATTGCTACTTTTTTTGATAAAGTACTTCTCGATAACAATACCTCCCTCAAAGAACTGCTAAATGATTTGGTCATCAAAGGATACCTAAAATTTGAACATCCGAAGAAATTAGTCAAAGAGACCACTGCCAACGGGGTAAAGTCCTACCGGACATATGATTACTCCAAGCCGAGGGGGTATAACATTGTGACGGGAAAATTAAGTTTTGAAATCAATAAAATTTTAGATCCCAACGACATCGCCCCTACTTTGGTGGCAACTGATGTTTCCAGATTAGCGGTTCCTGATGGTGATGGTCTGAGGAGACTGACGATTAGAGAAGGACTCCGTTTGTTTGGGTATCCCGAAACTTACGAAATACCCACCACCACCAAAGAGGCTTTCGATTTATTAGGCAATACCGTTGCTATTCCCGTGGTAGAACACGTTGCTGCTCAGCTCGCTAGCATATGCCAATCCAGTACTTACTTTACGTCTAAAAGTACGCCAGTATGTTCTTGATAATTTTTGATAACTTTTTTTAGCCAATGCGCATTAGCGTGGCGAGTTTGGGGATATTGGTAGCGGGTCTCATTGAGTGCCGCAAGGAACGCTTCCTTGGTAGAAAATGGCTTGAATCTAGACCGCTCAGAATACCAAACACTTGGGCGTAAGTTGTAAATGACATTTTTCTTCTCTTGCACCTTCACAGGATAGGTACTGCTGGGGCAGGCGAGTTCCCATATTTTTTTTAACCAAACATTTTTAATGGTAATATCGCTTCCTTCCATTTGGTAAGCAAAGATCAAATAATCAGAATCTATTCGATAGGCATCACTCAACAAGGAAGTACAATAAGAATCAAAGTTAGCCAAATCAAAACCAGGCCCTCTTTTAAAATCAAAAGACTTGACCTCCAATAAACCTTTGCGATGATTATCTTGATGGAGGTGAAAATCCGGAAAGGTCTGGGAATGACCAGTTTCATAAAAATCAACTTCCTCAGATCGCATCCAAGCCTTCAACCACTCTTGC
>JBCCJE010000670.1:0-3859 GCA_039027925.1 Bacteroidota bacterium | reverse complement strand
TCCCAGTTTAATTTAAAAATGGCTCCTGGCATGTTATTGACTATCGAATTACGAACCCGATGAGCATGAGGCTCTAAGCGTGAAGCTAGTGTTCGTTTTTCGTAGTCCTTCGCGGCTATACTTTTATCACTATCCTTTGCGTATTTTTTCAAATTAAATCCGGGTTTTCCTTCTAGCTTAGCATTGGCATTTCCTATGGCGATGATTCTGCCACCTTTGCGTACCCATGCTTTCAGTTTGTCCAAGGTATCGTCATTCAAGCTGTACCAACCTTCGGGTAGGATGATTAAGGAATATTTTTCCATGTTGAGATATTGGAAATTTTCGACGGGAACGGTCGTGATGGGATATTCTAAATCCGCCTCAAAGTAGTGCCAGATTTGACCGAACGAATAGGGAGAAGTTTTATCCCCAGCCAGTACCGCCACCTTTGGTTTTTTTAATAAAATCAAACTTTCAGAACCTAGGTCGGCACCACTATCCGCAAAGCCGGTAGTAACGGAGGTGTAATTAGCGTACATCAATTTAGTGGCGGTTGCACTTATGATTTTGTCCAGTTCACCATTCAGTTTTCTGTTATCTCCTCTGGTGACGATAACTGTTCCTGCTGGATATTTTTTTCCTTTGATAGTAAATGCTGATTTTGCGGCACGTGCTGTCACATTTTGATCCATCAATTGAGCAAGAAATTTAGCATCCTCCAGAGACTCCCATTTTATCAAATATCCATATGGATTAACTGGTCCAGATGGTTCATTGAGTTCAGGAGTAACCCAGTAATCATTTACGGGAATTTTACTCTCCGTGGCGTAGGCTTCTAATCCGTAAGCATGGAGTAATGACCACGCCGTAATATCATAAGTCAAAGAATCTACCACAAAGGGTTCGGGTTCTAACAATACTTGCACGAGAACTGATTTGGGTTGGTAGGCATTGATGACGATATCATCGGCTTCCACTTTGAATGACTTGCTTTTGCCCGTGGTGTATTCGTAACCTCGAGAGGAAGCCGTAGAATTGGTGATCCCATATTTTATTCTATTGCTTCTTAATAATTTTAAGAATGCTTCCCGTTTACCTAGGGTATTAGTATTTTTTATAACAAAACTCTTGTATTTTCCTTCAGGGTTGGAAGCACTCGTAGAAAAGTATTTTTCAAAATTATCTAACAATCGTTTTCCATTCATAGAAGTTATTTCTATCGTAGAAAGCGAAGTCGTAAAATGATGATTGACTCGATCTGCCAGAGAAATAGTTTCCCCGTTACTCATGTCCGCTGCTCTGCTCGCCGTGCCACTTCCTCCTTGCTCGTAGGTCATCCCGATAGCACCATTGAAGGTTGGATAGGTGTCGCCGTAGCTAGGATAAAGCAAATCAAAAATTTCCTTGGTGTAGTACAGCCATCCTTCTTTATCAAAATACTTTGCGTGATTTTTTCCAATCTCCGTTTGAAAATCGCCTTGCCATTTTGTGATGTAATCGTGGTAAGGTTGAGCGGCGGGGGCAAAGTAGTAGGGATCATCTTTGTACATCTCGTGGAGGTCAGCGTGTACCTGTGGTAGCCATTCATTATAGACCGTCATGCGTTGCTGTGATTCAACTTGAGTCTGCCACGCCCAATCTCTATTTAAGTCGAATAAATAATGATTCATGCGCCCACCAGGGTAAGGTTCATTGTGCTCCCAAGAGTCCATGTTGGTTGTTATTTTTTTATTGCTCACCCGACGTACCCAATGGGTATAGCGAGAATACCCATCGGGATTCAAGCAAGGATCAATGATGACTAAAGTATTTTTTAGCCAACCTTGCGCCTGTAAATTTTTTCCACCAATCAAACTGTGTAAAACGGGCATCGAGGATTCGGACCCTGCGGCTTCGTTGCCGTGAACGGAATAACTCAGCCAAACGATGGGAATATTATTTTTAGGTGTTCCATCTTTCAGTCCTGCTCGAATCAAATTATCGTTTCTGATTTCGTCTAGCTTCGCTAAATTTTCCTTAGAGGAAATAAACGCTAGTATCAGCGGCCGATCTTCATTCGTTTTGCCGTACTCCTGTAAAATCACCTGCTCACTATTTTTGGCTACGTGCTGAAAGTAGTCCACGAGCATGTGGTGAGGTGTGAATTTTTCACCAATGTTGTGTGGTAAAAATTCATCGGGCGAAAGGATTTTTTGGGAAAAAACAATTAAGGAAAAACAACAGAAAAGAAAAAGGAGAAACGCTTTTTGGAGGCTCATTTTTAATAAATAATTCATATAATATTGGTTTCTTTTGTATTCCGTTTTGAAATAAGAAAAAGTAGGTTTTTGATTAGGAATGGTTCACTAATAAATTTACATTTTCTACTTGTTCTTTTTCCTTTCTGCTGCGTTGATCCCGAGTACTCGGGACGCCGATGCCCTGCATCGCCTACGTTTTTCGCCTTGCATAAAGAAAAAATAACTGCGTGTAAAATGTAAATTTATTAATGCACCATTCCTTAGAAAATTAAAAAAAAGAAAGTTATGAATTTAAAATAGAACCAAATACCAATTAGTAGATTTTTTCTAAAAAAGGGAAGAGGAGGAGATTAGGGACAGCGTAGGCATCAAATGAGGAGGATTCGATAGAGCAATAAGCCACCGATCCAAGTTATTATTTATCCATCACCATCAGCATTTTTTCTTTAATCCACTCCTTACATTTGTGACATCAAGTGGAGACCACCATCAACGGGAATGACTGCACCATTCAAATAAGAACCTGCTTTGGAAGCCAAGAATACCGCAAGTCCCCCCATGTCTCCTTCTTGACCAATTCTTGACATTGGGTTCATTTTTTCAATCATTGGTTGTACTTGATCCAACATGGACTTGGTCATTTTGCTAGGAAAAGGCCCCGGAGCAATAGCATTAACTGTAATGTGTTTTTTGGCCAACTTTATCGCAAGAATTTTAGTCAAATGGTGAACGGCAGCCTTGCTCATCCCGTAGGCAGAGTTGTCAATAGTAGATACTCGCAGCCCATCAATAGAACCTACATTAATTACGGATGCCGGTTTTTCTTTGCTAGCTGCTGCTTCGAGTAATGGAAGTAAGGCTTGGGTGAGAAAAAAGATAGGCTTTACATTGATATTCATTACTTTATCGAATCCCTTCTCTGGATATTCGGGGAAGGGTGCACTCCAGTTGGCGCCAGCATTATTTATCAACACATCCAAAGTCGTTTCCTTGGCGTTGATCTCTTTTACCAATTTTTCTAGTCCCGCCGAGGTGGACAAATCGGCAGGGATAGCCGTACAAGTACCTACCTTACTCAGTTCTGTTGCTACGGCTTGGCAAACTTCCGCATTGCGGGAAGAAATGTGAACCTTTGCTCCGTTTTTTACAAAGGTAGCTGCCATCATCAATCCAATACCTCTTGATCCACCGGTGATTAGTACTGTTTTTCCTGCTACCGAAAAAAGATTTGAAATGGTTAAGTTGTTCATTATTTTATTTCTTTAGAATTTTGTTTACAAAAGCCACAATATAGAAATCTATCGCTGGACTTGACCATTAGGAGAAGATTTTTTACATCTCCAACTCCAAGCCCGCGAGATTTCGAGCAGGCTCTCCAACTTCAAACTACCAACGATTCATCGTAAAACATTTTACCTTGAGAAATCTTTTTACATTTGCCAAAGTACCAAAAATAATTTAATCCCACATGGAAGAAATCCTACATACCTTCGAGCCGTACACTTTTAAGACACATCTTTTGAGTATCATCTTGGTGGTCTTATCCGTTGGAATCATCATCTTTCTTTACTACTACGGAAAAAAAGAACTGAGTTACGAAGCAAAAAAGAGGAAAGGCATGATTAGTCTTTTGCTTT
>JBCCJE010000669.1:0-3867 GCA_039027925.1 Bacteroidota bacterium | reverse complement strand
TTTATTCTGGTACCAAAAGAAGTATTGATAGAGGTGCCAATAACTCTTGGGAAATATAAAGCTTTTGCTATGCCAAGAGGTGTGAAATTATTCTCTAAAACCTTTGAAAGATATTTTACAATGATAGGATTGATCTTGTAGGATTTAAGTTTTGAATGCGTTTTCAGCACATTCTTTTTATGATTTTCAAAGATGTGCGTCTTGAAGTATTCGGTGATTATATTGATTAGTGTTGCTTCATTCATAATTCAAATATAGAAAAAATACGAAACTTGAATGTTGAAAGGTGACCTACTTCGGATGATGTAATGCGAGATAGATCGTTCCAATTTTTTTTAACTCATCTGTATTGTGCGGTAAAATAAACTCCCTATCCATTTCTTCAAAATCTCTTTTTATTTGTTCGAAGTCATATTTTTTGACAATTACAATATCCTTAATTGAATTTTTCATCCTTCGGGGAGTTGATTTTGTTGTATGCCCGTTTCGATATATTGAGCTACTTCATCTACGTTTTCTAGTAGCTCCAAACTAGGAAAAGTTCGCTCTTGCCCACCTTTCAAATCTTTAGTTTTAAAAGGTACTACTTTGCCTTTGGTTTTGATCAAGATTGCCCCCGTGGATTTATGATAGCCATCTTTTCTTAGGCTAATGCCTCTAATTTCCGAAAAGGGAATGGAACGAAATACTTTCTTGCGCTTTTCCCAAAGTTGAAAAAGAATGCGCCGATCAGTAATGAGGTATCTTACTTTTTTATTTTGGATGATCCTAATGGCTTGAGCCGTAAGGAAGACAACCGAATAGATCAAGCCAAACCAGTCTAAACCCTTAATAATCATATACGCAAAAACGACAAGTAAAGCTAACCATGAGGCTATCATCATAAAGCGGTAGGTTTGACTCAATCGAGGTTGACCTTCCCAAATAATCTTTTCGTCGGGAGCTACCATATTCCGAAAGTCATCGTTGAAAATGTCGTCTAGTATTTGATTTTTCATCCTTCGGGGAGTTGATTTTGTTGGACACCTGATTGGATATATTGAGCTACTGCTTCAACGTTTTCGATCATCTCTAGGGTAGGTACATTTCTCTTTTTACCTGATTTTAAATCTTTAGTTTCGAAAGTGTACTGCTTTGGATCTTTGAGTTCGAGCAAAATAGCACCGTGATTCTTTTCGATTTTTTTGATGTCTATCTTCTTAATTTGCTCTAGTGGTAATTCGTGGATGGTTTTTTCATTATTTTCAAATAACTGAAAAATAATGCGCTGATCGGTAATGAGGTATCTGATTTTTTTACTTTTGTACAATCGGTAGATCATCAAAATAACCATAGCCGTAGGATAACCAAAAGCACCCAAATTCCAATCTTTAACGAAACAATTAGCAATTAACAGCACTATGATTATCCAACACAACGCCGTGTAAACTCTCATAAAAAAAGAAATATACGGACGACCCTCCCAAATGATCGTTTCGTCATTGGCAACCAATTCACGGAAGTCATCATTAAAAATATCGTCCAATATTTGATTTTTCATAACAAGGTTTTTACAATTGATCTACTAGGTTCATTTTTATAAATTTAGCTACTTCATCTACATCCTCAATAGATTCTAATGTTAACCTATCCCGTACGGCAGCAGACTCTAAATTATACGTTGAAAATTGTACTTCTTTTTTACTATTGAGATATCGGAATTTGATTTCACTTTTTGGATTGATGAAGATCACTCCGTTTCTCGGATTCAAAGGATGCTTATATACGGTGATACTTTTTATTTTTTCGTAACTGACCGAATAGGATTTGTCTTTGAGTTTAAAAATAATCCTTTGGGTCGTCACGAAATATCGCATAAATCTTTTGCTAATGATTGGCGCAAAAATCGTTTCACCCCATCTAAACAAAAAGATGACACCTGACATTAGCGTCATCCAACTTAATGCACTTTGTGTCGGACGCCCTTCCCAGAGTACTTCTTCGTCCGCACGGAGGTGGTTACGGAAATCATCTGCGAATACATCATCCAATATTTGATTTTTCATAACAACAATTTCACAAATTTCCATGAATACCATTATGAATATGCCTCGTCACTTCTTCTACATTTTCGATCATTTCCAAAGTGGGTTGATGGCGACGCTCTCCGGAGTATAAGTTATAGGTATCAAACGGAATTCTGTAAGGGTTTTTTACCCCAATAAAAACAACACCGTCTTTTTTGGTTTCTAATATGTGTACTACGTTTTTGATTTCATCAAATTCAATAGAGTGAAATTCAGTTTTAAAATTATGCCATAGCTGAAAGAAAATTCTTTTATTGGTAATCAGATAACGTGTCTTTTTCCTTTGCAAAATCCTTAACGCTTCTGGGATAAATGAAACTAAAATTGCAAGCGTGATGTAGAACTTCAGGTACGTGTATATATCAATTCCGATAAGAAGGCTGATTAGGGCAAATAATCCAAAAATTCCTAGAATAACCATTCGCTCTATCCATGCACTCACCAAAGCATCACTTCTGGAAAAGCTGAAATCTAGCGATTTTTGAGGCTGCCCTTCCCAAATAATTTTTTCTCCTCTTTGAATTTCTTTATTGATTTGGTTGACGATGAGATCGTCTAAAATAAGATCTTTCATAACTGCTTGATTTGTGGATTGATTTTTCCAAAAAATGTAATTTTTTGACTAAAAAGCAAAAGAAAAATCTCTTAAGTGAAGAGGAATTTCGACAAACCCACAGACCTGTATTTTCCCTTAAAATCTGTTGAATATACTTTTTTAAAATCCAATTTATAACACACCGAAGCGTATTGATGTTTTCAGAAAGTCTTTTTGGTTGGCACGGGTAAATGCGGTTTATTTAACATCTTACTATGGTCAGTCAATCTTCAATTTCACCGCTTCGTAAAACAGATCCACCCACAATCCATATTGCAGACCCGAAGGATGCAAGTTATCATCGTCCACCAATTCTGGTTTGTCCAACCCTTCTCTGGAAATGGGCGTGATGTTAAAATAACTGATGCCATAGCTATCTGTAATTGTTTTGTTAGAAGCATTGAAGTTGTCAATACCTTGGCTAATGGAAGGATTACCGTTGCCAAAAGGCGTATAAGCGTAATCGGGAATAGAGAGCACAAATACGTTTTCTGCTTTACCCCCAGCGAAGTCAATAGCTCGTTGGAGCAGTGCTTCAAATTCTATCTCGTATTGATCTTTAGGTTTTCCCTGAAAAAAATTATTGACTCCAATGAGTAAGGAGACTAGATCAAACGTATCCTGCAAAGCGGTGGTATCAATTCCTGCACTCAGGTCGGCAGTCGTCCACCCCGTAGTAGCAATGATGATCGTCGTATCTACTTCGATAGAATCCATTTGAAATCTGCTTTGCAATTGGATGGGGTAGCTTTCTTCGTAGGGGACAGAATGCCCCACGGTGTAGGAATCACCTAAGGCTAAATATTTGATAGGAATGACGACTTCGGGTTCTTGAGTTGTTGGAGTTTCGTTGGTAGCGTTGGTAGAGCAACTCCAACAAAGCACCGTAGCTAAAAATAAAAGTAAATATCGGATCATCGAAAATAATTATTTGGTGAAAAGATTCTAAATTAGACGCTTCAAATATAATAATAGTTCGTACGAATTTGCTTACGCATCCTAGCATTAGTCCATGAAACTTTCAGGAAAAATCATCAAGGTCATCTTTATTTTTTCGGTACTCACCGTCTTGACGCAGGTCGGCGGACTGGTTTACTTGCTTTACCTTCCATTTTCTAATTACGTAAAATCAGAACAAAAAGTAGCTTGGAAAAGATTTGTAGTTAGATTGTTAGGCTACCTAGGCTTATACCTTTCTATCTGCCT
>JBCCJE010000668.1:0-3868 GCA_039027925.1 Bacteroidota bacterium | reverse complement strand
ATTTTTAGTTTTTTTAAGTCTTGAGATCGTTTTAATCTCCAGAATTGAGCACTAATAAGTCATGGGAAAAATCATCAGGATCATAAAAGATCAGCGTTAAAATCCTTATTCCTTTTTAACGCTGGTTTTTATGATTTTCATGATCCTGATGATTTTTCCCATGACTTATTAGTGCTCAATTCTGGAGATTAAAACGATCTCAAGACTTAAAAAAACTAAAAATAGTACCCCCGTAATGTCTCTCGTCAAAATAATTAGCGTGCTCTTTGAAATCGTGGTTGGAATTATGTTCCAGTACCAGCCAACCTCCCGCCAAGAGAAGTTCATGTTTAAAAATCAAATCGGGAATCTCATCAATGGTAGGCAACGGGTAAGGCGGCCCGGCAAAAATATAATCATACTTTGCCGTGGTTTTTTCTATAAATTTAAAAACATCCGCCCTTACGATTTTGATTTTATTTTCGATGTCGAGGGTCTTAGCCGTTTTTCTAACAAAAGAAATACATCCCCCAAATTTATCTACGTAGGTGACGTCCTCGCATCCCCGTGAAATAAATTCGTAGCTGTGATTGCCCGTTCCTCCAAAAAGGTCAAGCACTTTCATGGCTTTAAAATCCCAATGGTTATTTAAAATATTAAAAAGCCCTTCTTTGGAGAAATCTGTCGTAGGACGGGTAGGCCAGTTTTTGGCAGGAGGATGAAATCTTCTTCCTTTAAATTTTCCACCAATTATCCGCATAGTTCTAGGCTAAATAAATCAAAGTAAAAATGAGGAGGAATACCTTCGGCGTTTTTTCCAAAAAAAACAGTAGTGGGTATTTTGAGCAAACTGACATCCTTAATAAAACGGTACATGATTCTAAAGAGCTTAGAATCCTTGGTCAACTGACCAGAAACGTAAATGGGGGTATTTTCTGGGGATAGGTTGAATTGGTCATAAATCAACATCACGTGATAAATAAAGTCGTGTTCCGTTTGGTAGGAGTAGGCATTAAAAAAAATAAGATTTTTTCCTTCCAGCAAGGCGATCTGTAGATGATCGCCTTTGACATTGACATATACGTTTTTTTCGTTGTTCCCGTTTTGATTTTTCATAAATCCTTGTAGCAGGGAAGTTGTATTGTGAAAAAAACGGGCGCTCGGCAAAAAACCTTTGACCAGATAGAAGACCTCTCGATCAAAAGTGTACACATTTTTGGCATCTACTGCTTGGAGTTCATCAATGAATATTTGGTGCTCTTCCGAAGTAGTACATTGATTTTTGAGGTAAACGGAAGCATCGGCAGCTTGAAAAAAACGATTGGGCACGAAGGTGCTTTGGCTGTTGACTACTCCTACGTAAGTATTCCGATACGAAAGTTTTAATTTTTTATCCTCCAAAAAAATAGCTTGCAGGGCAGGCTGTAGAGGTTGGGAAGTGTCCAAGTCGGCGTTTAGCAAATAGCTCTTGAGTGCCAGTAATTGTTTATCACCATTTACTATAACGTAAGAAAACCTGTCCATACCTACAAGTATGGACAGGTCGTATGAGGAAGAATTACGCTTCGCAAAATTATCTTCGACGATATCGGTATTGACTATTCCCAATTTCCACTCAAGTTTGGAGCAGACATATCTCCGAACCTCACTAAATTGGCAGGGTCATAAGTATTATCGTACCGAGCATACTTAATATCACCAAACTTAGATCCCATGAATGTTTTCCAACGTGTACTCACCTGAGTAACATTCACGAGTGTTTTTTGGTAAGTCAATGTATCCGCTTGTATTTCAAATTCAGCACCACCGCTGTAAGGAACAAAACGAAGTGAATCTAAGACGATTTTGATTTTGCTATCCGGTGATTTAAGTAGATAAGCTATCGAATCTTTAGCTGATCGCTTTTTCTCAGTTCTCACAAAATCACCGTTGGGATCATCAGGATTACCTATAATTTTTACCAGCGTGAAGCTGTCTCTTTCTAAAACGTACTTCAAACTATCAAAACTAGGCGCAAACTTACCAGTAATATCTCGGTAAAATTCTTGTGCGTAGCGAATCTGCTTTAGCCGATCCGTGACGGCATCCAGTCTTTCGGTTTTAGTATCTTTAAAAGCGATAGGTTCTCTAATTCCGTAAAAAAGTAGATAACCCAAAGCGGCTATCAGAGCAACCAAAACTAAATTGATAATCAATCTCAAAAGGCAGTATTTTTCATTTTGTTAAGTCGCAATATTAATATTTTTTATTCAAAAAAAATATTTTCAATCTGAGAAATTAAGATGAAAGTTGATTCCCAATTTTTTGCTTACCGCCAGATCCTATTTTCATTTTTGAAAATGCTGATCCCCTACCCTACAGTCTCCCGAATAGGAAGCACCCGAATCAACTACCATTTTACGAGCGATGATGGAACCATCAATTTTGGCAGTTTCGTGAAGGTGTAAAGTGCCCGAAACTTTCATTTCTCCGTTGATCTTTCCACGGATGGCAGAATCTACGGTTTTGATGTTGCCTTCAATCTGCCCCGTCGTGCCCATCACTACTTTCTTTTTACATTCTAGTTCGCCTTTGATGATACCATCCAACCGAACATTTTCGGAGGCGAAAAATTTTCCTTCGATGGTCGTACCCGCAGCGATGACGCAGGTGACGGCTTGACCATTGTTGGTGGAAAGTGTTGAATCATTGCCGTTCGTTTTTACATTTTGCTTAGCTTTGCTTCCAAACATGAGGTTACAATATTTGATAGATGAAAAAATGATATGGTTTTGGTGGAAGGATGTGTAAATATCCAAAGAGAATCTTCTCGAAATTAAGGTTGTTTACGATACGCTATCTTACAGAATGAAGATGCAAAAGGAATGATAAATCGTAAAAAAACTAATATTTTTCACAAATATACATCTAACACAAATACTAACAAAAAAAATGAGTACGATTATTTTAGCCATCGAATCTTCTTGCGATGATACCTCGGCTGCGGTGATAAAAGACGGGGTAATTTTGAGCAACTGTGTCGCCAACCAAGCTATCCATAAACAGTACGGCGGAGTAGTGCCCGAAGCCGCTTCCCGAGCACATCAGATTAACATTGTGCCCGTGGTGGATGCTGCCATCCGGCAGGCAGGTGTAAAAAAAACGGATTTGGATGCAGTTGCTTTTACCCGTGGGCCGGGGTTGATTGGTTCTTTGTTGGTAGGCGTTTCTTTTGCCAAATCGCTAGCCCTGAGTTTGGACATTCCGATGATCGAGGTGAATCATATGCAGGCGCACATCTTGGCTCATTTTGCGGAAGCCCCTAAGCCCCCGTTTCCTTTTTTATGCTTGACGGTTTCTGGTGGACACACCCAAATCGTAAAAGTGAACGCACCTTTGGCAATGGAACTCCTAGGAGAAACGATTGACGACGCAGCGGGAGAAGCCTTTGATAAAACTGGAAAACTACTGGGTCTGGACTATCCCGCAGGGCCTTTGATTGATAAGTATGCGCAACTCGGACAACCCGTTTTCGATTTTCCAGAACCAAAAGTTGGGGAACTAGAATTTAGCTTTAGCGGATTAAAAACATCTATCCTCTATTTTCTAAAAAAACAACTCAAAGCCAATCCAAATTTTATACAGGAAAATCTAAATGACATTTGCGCATCGGTACAAGATCGAATCGTAAGTATTTTGTTAAAAAAATTAAAAATTGCGGTTGAAAAAACGGGTGTCAAGCACGTAGCCATTGCCGGCGGGGTATCTGCCAATTCTGATCTGAGAAAAGGACTCAAAGCTCTTGGAGAAAAAGAAGGCTGGATGACCTACATCCCTAGATTCGAATACTGCACCGACAATGCTGCCATGATTGCGGTGACTGGACATTTTAAATATTTAAAAAAAGAAT
>JBCCJE010000667.1:0-3870 GCA_039027925.1 Bacteroidota bacterium | reverse complement strand
TGAATTTCCATTTTTCTACTAAAGTATCCGTAATGAATATTAAGGATTTATATTTTTTCTCTGCCATGTTTTGATGATAAAGTACTGATTATCAATTGATAGTGAAGCATTGGAGTATCGTATGGAAATGTTGGAGAAAGTATATTAGAGACTAAAGCAAATAGCGTGACAGAAATAAATATTTATTTTTATTATTTGAAATATCTAAATTTATGGTATTGTGACTCCTTGCGGATGCCCTTAACTTTGTGGAGAACAAACAAACACAAAAACGATGTTTTCCCTCTCAGGATAATTAATCCTTCCCCATCCAAAAAAATTATCTGAATTTACATTTCCCCTCCACTCAAAAGTTTTCTATTGAACACACTTATGATCCATCACGTCAGCAGGATGAAAAAAATTCTGGCTCAAAGCTGCTGACATCCAATCTTACTAACCTTGAACTAAAATCTTGCTATGGCAGATTTTCTCATAAGCAGAAAGTTTGGACAGGAAAAGAACCCTATTAATCAGAACTTTTACCCATTCATAAGATGTCAAAGAAAAATCAGGCAATTTTCTTGAGCTCTATTCTATTTGAGTTCATGCTACTCAACCTATGTGCACTTGTCGTTCTTTTCATCAAGAACAATTTTTTCGCTACCTATTATCTTTCCAGCGATCATATCCACGAGATTCTATCTTTACTATTTGTCTTCAACACCAGTTGGGGAAGTATTATTCTCATCAACGGAGATTCCCGTTTTTACACTCAACCCGATTTCAAAAGGCGGCTACATTATATCCTAGTCAACTCTTTGATTTTTTTGGGTATCATTTCTATGTGTGCGGTGCTGTTTAAAATTGAATACTTCAATCGAACATCTTTTCTTCTGCCCATCGTCATTTTTGCCTTTTTGGATTTATTCCTATTCAAGGAAGTAGTAAAGTATTTACAAGAAAAAAATGCAAAGTCTCAACAGACCAACGTACTCCTAATCGGTGGAGAAAAATTAAATAGTGTTTTCTCTTTTAAAGACAAAGTACAAAAGTTAGGTTACTCTATCGTCGGATTTATTGATGAAAAAAATACGTCGAGAGGAAGAATGAACGGTAAGTTTTTAGGAAAAATGAAGCACCTGACGAGGGTATTAGATCGCAACCACGTGGACGAAATTTTTATCGCCAACTCATCCTTGTCCGAACAAGCGATCGAGGGAATTATCCAAGAGGCAGACTTTAGAGGAATTCGAGTAAAGTTATTGCCCGAGACCCCAAGTTGTTCTTCTATAGATTTTCAGTCGGTAGGTGTGATGGATGGAATTCCAGTCTTGAACCACCGCTCCATTCCTTTGGACAACATCAATAATTTGATCCTAAAAAGAATCTTTGATGTATTTTTCTCTTTGTCCGTTTTGTTGTTTTTATCACCTTTCTTTTTGTTTATCGCCTTCCTAATTAAGTTGGATAGCAAGGGAAGTATTTTCTACATGCCCTACCGCAAGGGAGAAGGCGGAAAAACCTTTCGAGTTTTCAAGTTCCGCACGATGTCAGAGTGTGATGATCCAATGAATGGAACTCGCTCTACGGAGAAAAATGATCCCCGAATTACGCGTATCGGAAAGTATTTAAGAAAGTTTGATTTAGACGAATTACCTCAATTCCTTAATGTTTTGATCGGGGACATGAGTGTCATAGGGCCACGTCCGCACCGAGTGAATTTGCAAAAAGATTTTAGAAAGTGTGTAGCAGAATATATGGTGAGGCATTACGTAAAACCGGGGATTTCGGGATGGGCACAAGTCAACGGTTGGAGAGGTCCTACCAAAACGGAAACTCAAAAAGTAGAGCGTATCAAGCACGATATCTGGTACATCGAAAATTGGAAATTCACCTTAGATATAAAAATTATTTTTTTGACAGTGTTCAGTAAGAAGACTCGAATGAACGCTTTTTAAAAAAAAATTCTCTGCGTTCCAATCATTAAATTTAGCGAAGCTGAATAATCATAAAAATAAACTTGACCAAAGTACCACAGCAAACTCTACTCGATGTCCGCATACAAAAGCTACTCCGTGATTTTCACATCAATAATTTATCTAATATTTCTCTTTTTTATTGGATGTGATACTGAGCCTTCTAGTCCTGCCTTACCTACGATCAATAATCCGTCCTTTCAGCAAAATCCCGAAATGACTTCTACGGATACCTCGGTACTCCGAGTTTGGGAATGGGAAAATATAACTATTCCTAGCTATACCTATCCTGATGCTACGGCTTTTGGCGATGGACTTTTTGTGGATGTTGCTTTCGATACTTTGGGCGTTTTTATCAGAGACGATCATATGTATTTTCACCTTGATCCCGAAAGCCCGATTACGCCCGATAGCAGCATTTCTCCAAATAATTATCGAAGTGAAATCCATACTATGCCTTGGAATATCGAACATCCGCTGGGCACAGAGCAATGGATGGGATGGAAATACATTTTTTGTGAAAGTTATGTTATAGATCCATCTTCACCAATTACTATTTTCCAAAATCATCCCGGAATCATCGGCATGTCACCTGCCATCGAATTAGAAATTGCGAGGGAAGGGCAAGTCATCGGAGCACTCGGAGGCGAAATTCAAATTATCAATGCACCCAATAATACTAGATATTTAACGGACTTCCGACCCGTAGCGGGAGATACCTTGGATATTGTAATCCAAGTGGTACACGACTTGGGAAGCAACGGATATTTTAGAGTTTGGTTCAATGATGAGTTGGTACACGAAGAAGTGGCATCTACGGTTTATGACGGATATGAGTTTGGAGGAAATAACAAATGGGGTGTTTATCATCATAATTTTAACGATGATCCTACGGAGGTGGTGAGTTCACTCGATGCTGGCGCAGGGTTAGTGGAACTCGCTATGGGAACGCTTCGGTTACTCACTCGTGGTTCGGATCATTTTGAATATCGAACGAATGCTTTTGATTTGGTGACGCCTAATCAGTAGGCTTCCGTTAATAAATGTATGCTTGAAAAGTTTAGTACAAGATTAGAGGAGGTAAAGCTAAAAGTAGTAAGTTCCAAAAATTATAATTCCTAGAAATAATAAAGTTGAGATAGTGAATAGTCTTCTTTTTTCATATTTTAACCATCTATATATTCCTGGCATTAATACGATATTCCAGATCAAACTGCCTAAAGCCACGTTACCATAAAATTTTACTGATTTGAACCAGAATGAAAATGAATAGTCTTCTCTATAGACATAAACATAATCTAAGAGATCTCCCAGGCTGAGTCCTAAAAATATAACAAGACTTCCTCGAAGTAACAAAGTGCGATATGAGGTAGTTGGATAATTAGAATTTTTAGCGAATGAGAAAAGGAAGGACACAATAAACAGAAATACTACGATATTTCTTGCGAGTAACAAAAATCTATAATCCTCTAGTGGAAAAGTATTCATTCTTCGGATGATGAAAATAAAAATCATCAAACCTAAAGTATAATAAATTCCTACTTCCCAAGGATTCTTATATTCATCTACGATAGGCTGATCTAAAATTTCTTCTTTACTCATCGTTTAGAAAATAAATAATAAGATTGTTGTAAGCCATGAAAGTACCATAAATAAAATAAGTAAGAACCAATTCTTATCTTTTATGTAATGGAAAACTCCTATTGCTGGTAAATAACCCAAAGTTAAACTTAATGCAAAGCAATCTATAATTCCTTCTAGCGAAAAATGGACGTGAGTGATTATATGTGTGTATGAAATAATGAAGTACGGAATTAATATTCCTATGAAAGTAATTGATGCACTCCAATAAAGCAATTGCTGCTTGTTAAGATACTCGGGAGAAATCTTATTTATAAAAAAGTATAGTGAT
>JBCCJE010000666.1:0-3872 GCA_039027925.1 Bacteroidota bacterium | reverse complement strand
GTTACGTTATAATAGTCTGATTATCAATTAATTACACAAAACGCAACAAAATATTTCATATTTGTATTTTAACACTAGGAGCGTCAATTTGAAAGTGCTTTTTGCGATAATATGTTTTGTACTGATTATCAGTAAGTTGCATCACTACCGATGATAAAAATTTATATGTGAATATGATGTTATACACTAAAAACAATGTACACACGTCAACGTATACTTTTTTTACTAAATTGAAGGGCATTTTTGACCTCTTTTTTAGTCATTTTTTGCAGCAAGCAACACTTATGATTTTTAACACTATATAAGTACTTGTTAATCAATTATTTATACGCCCCAAAAATTACTTGAAAAAATGTAAGCAACTTGATTTATTTGTGACTACTTAGCCACACGCTTTGAGAACTCCGTGAGATGGAAAGTGGGAATGCAAGCGTTCTTAAAGCCAAATTATGGAGCTTTCGTTGGCTTTAAGAACTTTTGCTTTACTTATTTGCTATCCCGCGAAGTTCTCAAAGCATGGGGCTAGGTAACTACATTTATTTTATTAAATCTACAAAAATGAAACTTACTTGAATGTCAAAGAACTTCTTAGAATAATGCCTGCCCGAAACTTCGGAGAATGATGAACCAAGGTTATCATTTTGATTTTTAAATCAAATCGGTCTAAAGGTAAGCAATAGATCGGGGATGACCTAAAAAAAAATTGCCCCTTGGCTAGTCTTTTCTAGCTGCCGTAGTGTAACTTTAAATCACCTATTACCAATAATATAAATTTAAAACTCAAATGAACGAAAATATTATTACCGAACTCCAAAACATTTTAGAGGATAAAAAAGTACTAACGGGCCAAGCCGTAGCCGAGAGATACCATCATATTTGGGAAATGGATAAGCCATTGCAAGCCAAAGCCGTCATCCTTCCCCGAAATACTCAAGATGTTGCAGATACGCTAAAGTATTGTTACAAACACCATCAAAAAGTCGTGGTACACGGTGGGCTGACCAATTTGGTAGGTAGCACCGAGACCAGTCAAGACGAAGTAGTCATCTCGCTCGAAAAGCTCAATCAAATAGAAGAAGTAGATTCCCAAAGCAGAACCATCACCGTGCAGGCGGGTGTCATCATCGAAAATATTCAAAACGCAGCCCAAGCGAATGATTTGTTTTTTTCACTCAACTTTGGCGCAAAAGGCTCTGCCCAAATTGGGGGAGCTATTGCTACCAACGCTGGTGGACTAAGGGTTTTTCGGTACGGAATGACCCGCAATTTAGTCTTGGGCCTGGAGGTGGTACTCGCCGATGGTACGATCATTTCTTCCATGAAAAAAATTATCAAAGACAACTCCGGTTATGATCTCAAACAAATGTTCGTAGGAGCAGAGGGTACGCTGGGCATTATCACTAAAGCGATCCTAAAATTAGAAGAAGCTCCCAAAAGTAGGAACAGTGCTTTCGTAGGATTAAAGAATTATAACGACGTAGTTGCATTATTAAAATTCATGGATAGTGGGCTATCTGGATCGCTGAGTAGCTTCGAACTTATTTGGCAAAATACTTACAATGTATTTACCTCCCCCGCTGACGTCAAAGCGCCACTTCCGTCTGATTATCCTTACTACGTGCTTTTGGATAGTCTTGGTAGCGACCAATCGAGCGATCATCAGGCAATGGAAACCTTACTCGCCGAAGCCTTGGCCGAGGGATTGATCGAAGATGCCGCAATGGCCTATACGCAGTCAGATATTGAATGGTTTTGGCGGATCAGGGAAGATGTGCACGTACTGAATACCGTCATGCAAAATAATGGTCAGCACTTTGATATAAGTTTGCCCATTCCGTTGATTGGCGAACTAGTAGAAAAAATTTACCAAAATCTCATGGCGATCAATGGCGTTGAGGAATGCTATACTTTCGGGCACGTGGCGGATGGCAATATTCATTTTGTGGTGGATAAAACTAACTTATCTAGCGAACTCAGAAAGGCAATTGACCTAGCCGTTTATTCCCCGCTCAAAGCAATCGGAGGATCCGTCTCGGCGGAACACGGCATCGGCGTACACAAACGCGACTATCTCAAATGGTGTAGAAATCCTTCGGAAATCGAACTGATGAAGTTATTAAAAAAGACCCTCGATCCAAGAGGAATTTTGAATCAAGGGAAAATTTTTGAGTAACATCAAACGGAATGGATATCAGAATTTTCGGTATTCGGAATCAAGGTAGGCATTGGCTTCTGCTTCTTTAAACCTTGCCGTGGCGTTGTCCCAATGTAAGGTTTGGTTGGGAAATCTGCCCGCAATGACTCCCAGCAAAATCGTCTCCGTCAATCTAGCCGCATACGAAAATGGGGCAGTACACGCTCCTTCACCAAGACAAGCATCCACGAACTGATGATAGTGCAATGGACTTTCCAGCGCGTAATCCCTTACGGGTTTTCCCAACTTATATTTCTCCACCTCAAAATCTTGATAAGCATTATCCACGATCAAGCGGGGCATCTCCATAAAGTGCGGTAGCAAAAGCCTTCCTTTCTCACCTACAAACATAGCTCCCTGCTCGGGGAGTTGGTCTTCATTGGGCAGTTTTAAGGCTGCGTGATCTTTGGGTGCTCCTTCCCCATCGTACCAAACCCATTTAAAATTTTCGGTGGTAAATTTAGTCCCCGGAAATTCGTAGGTGACGATATTTTTTTCGGGAAATCCATATCCGTTAGGAGGACGACAGCTAGTGGTGATCGTTTTTGGAACATCCAATTCCAAAGCATTATAAGGAGTATCAAAAATATGAACGCCCATATCGCCGAGTGTGCCGCATCCGTAGTCCACCAGTTTTCGCCAATTGCCGGGATGATAAATGTCTGCTTTGTAAGGTCGCTCTGCCGATGTACCCAACCATAAGTTCCAGTCTAAATTTTCGGGCACAGCCTCCGACCCTTCGGGTATCGCACCGTCGTAGCCCCAATTTTTTGGCGACCAAGCTCTCACGCTACTCACCTTACCGATGATGCCATCTCGGATCAGAAGGGTCGCTAGTTTATAATCATAGAAGGAATGAACTTGGATACCCATCTGGGTAATAAGTTTTTTCTCCTCCGCCATTTTGCGCATGGCTCTAGCCTCCGTCACGTGGTGGGTGAGTGGTTTTTGACAATAGACGGGTTTATCCATTTCCATTGCCAACATGGAAGCGGGCGCGTGGGTATGATCGGGAGTAGAGACGATCACCGCATCAATTTGATCGTCCATTTCCTTTAGCATCGTTCGGTAATCTTTAAAAACTTTAGCCTTCGGATATAACTGATGAGCGGCAGCAAGATAATCAGCATCTACATCGCAAAGGGCAGCCACATCCACCTTAGTATGGGAGGCAACTGCTTTAAGATCTTCCAAGCCCATGTTGCCTACGCCAATGTGAGCTGTTCTTAATCGTTCTAATTTTTTGGTCGTTGGAGTAGCTGCCTTAGTGGCTTTTTCCACTCCACAGGCTGGAAGTATCGCCATCCCCGTAGTAGCTAACGCGATGGATTTAATAAATTCTCGTTTTTTCATTTTGTTCTATTTAATTATGCTTTGAAAAACTTACAAATGACGCTGGAAGATAGATACCATAACGACGTTCTAATATACTAGCCTTAACCCTGTCCAAAGCTGCTGCGCAACTCTTTTATTGAGGCTTGCTGATCTAATATTATTTTGTGACACGCTGGTATGGTGGTTGGTAATTTCAAATTAGTACTTTTACAAAGATATTATTCTTTCTCTTTTTTCTAAATTGGTAAATAGTTACAAATTTTATAATCAAAGTACACTCCTCCTATCCTATTATGGTATTACTGGTATCAATAAATTTTCTGTTTTTTAATTTTTAATTTTT
>JBCCJE010000665.1:0-3873 GCA_039027925.1 Bacteroidota bacterium | reverse complement strand
GTCGGAAGGACGAGTGGTGAAGAGTGGAAAAGTGGTGAAGGTAGAGTGAGTCGTTTTTTTGGAAAAATTAGATGGTCATGTGAGGTCAGTATGTTTCTTAAACCCGTCGAGTTTAGGAAACGTTTGTGGAAACAGTAATCGGTTCGAACTATTTGAAAAGACATGCGTTATAAAAATGTACCTGTAAAGCTAAAATGTTTTATAAATCAGTCTCAAACAGTAAACTCTAATCATTCTAAAACCTAACAATTACTATTATTTTTTTAGAAAGATGTTTACACCAGAAGTAATACAATCACATTAATTTTGCTGGGAAATTTTCAAGTATGACATTTTATAATGGATGTCTTAACTGGCCTGTAAGTTTTCCTCAAAAAAATAGAATATTTATCGCTTTACAAAATGACTGAAAAGGTCATCTATTTATTTTTTTTAGAAATTAAAATGACACATGAGAGCATTAACAATCACTAATACGATTACACGCAGAGACGAAAAGTCTATTGAAAAATACTTAACCGAAATTGGAAAATACGACGTACTGACTCCCGAAGAAGAACTAGATCTTTTTCAGAGGGGAAAAATGGGCGATCAAGAAGCCTTTGATTTGATTGTACTGCATAATTTAAGATTCGTAGTTTCGGTAGCCAAACAATACCAAAATCTGGGATTTAAATTAGGCGACCTCATCAACGAAGGGAACCTGGGCTTACTCAAAGCCGTCAAGCGATTTGACGAAACCAAAGGATTCAAATTTATTTCCTACGCCGTGTGGTGGATCAGACAATCCATCATTCAAGCTATCAACGATAAGGGTAAGAGTATCCGCATCCCTTCCAACGTTGGATCCAACAATTCTAAACTTTTGTCAACCATGACGGAGTTTTTGCAGAAAAATGAAAGAAATGCGACTATTGATGAATTGGCAGAGATTACTGGATGGACGCCAGAGGTGGTTCAGCGATCTATGGATGCCTTGAAGCGTCCTAAGTCTTTGGATGCCCCCGTCAACGACGATAGCGATATGGGCTTGATTGGTCTGTTGGAAGATACGGCTTCCCCCGAACCTGATTTTGCGCTGAATACAGTAGAGTCGCAGCAGTTGGAAGTTGAGCAACTCTTGAATACTCTGACCAAAAGACAATCCGAAGTGATAAGATTACATTTTGGAATTGGTATTACTAATTCTATGACTTTATCGGACATCGGCGATAATTTAGGTATCACCAGAGAACGAACCCGCCAGATAAAGGATCGGGCCTTACATAAACTACGACGACAAGTGAAAGCCAAGCAATTGACTTTCTCTTTGAGCTAAATAAAAAGCCCTGAATTTTTACAAGTAAAAATTCAGGGCTTTTTCGTTGTTAGATTGTCAAATTGTTTGCCCCATTGCTTGTTTTCGTCATTGAGGTTTTGGTACAAATAATCATTCAACTCTAGTTACCGAAGTAATTCCTGGTTCATCCTTCAACGCCCGAATTGCAATCTCCAATTGGTCTTTATTTTTTATCAGAATCGAAACTTTTCCTTCAAAGTATCCTTCGTTGCCGTCAATGTAAAAAGAGCGAATATTTAGCCCTAAGTTATTTGAGATTTTGTTGGATAATTGTTGGATGACACCTGGTCCCGAATCAATCCCTACGATTCGGAGTTCTGCGATGAAGTTAGTATCTGTGGTATTGACCCACTCTGCTTTCATTACTCGGTAGCCGTAGTGCGCCATGAGGTGGGTAGCATTTGGACAACTCGTTCTGTGTATTTTGAGACCCGCGGTTGCCGTCAAGTAAGCAAAGACATCATCTCCTTGTACGGGATTACAGCAGCTCGCCAACTGATAGCTATATTCTTCTGCGTTTTGTCCACCTACTCTGAGTTGGGGTTTGCCTTCGTATTTTTGTTTTTTCTTTGATCGTTTTTTTTCGGTAGGAATGGGGGTAGGTTCTTCCACTTCTTCCGGGATTTCCACCAACTTATTATTTTCCACCTTAAAATTTTTAAGGACATTGTTTAAGTTGATTTCTTCCATTGCAATTGCGTAGCATAAATCTACGCGCGATTGGAGTTTAAAATAATTGACTAGCGTATCCACATTTTCTTCGTAGTCAATTTTCAAATTTCTAAACTTCCGCATCATCGCTTCTTTCCCGAATTCTCCCTGCTTGCGTTTTTCCTCCTTCATCGCAGACCGAATCTTGGAGCGCGCCCTACCCGTGACTACCATTTTTAACCAAGCCTCCGACGGTTTTTGATTTTTATTAGTGATGACACTCACTTGATCTCCACTTTGGAGTTTGTATCCCATCGGTACTAATTTTTTATTGACCTTCACCGCTTGGCAATGATAACCAATATCGGTATGTATGGAAAAAGCAAAATCCAAAGCTGTAGCCCCTTTGGGTAGGATTTTCATATCCCCCTTGGGCGTATATACGTAAACCTCCTCGTTAAAAAGGTTGGTCTTAAAATCCTCAATAAACTGAATGGCATCACCATCCTGAATATCTAAAATATCACGAACACTATTCAACCAAGCATCGAATACATTGTACTTATCTCCTTTGACGCCTTTGTATTTCCAATGCGCCGCAAAACCCCGCTCGGCAATCTCATCCATACGTACACTTCTAATCTGAACTTCTACGTACCGACCATCTGGACCAATTACAGTAGTGTGTAAAGACTCGTACCCGTTGGATTTAGGGGTCGTCACCCAATCTCTAAGCCGCTCGGGAATCGGAGTGTGAACATCGGTCACGATAGAATATACCTGCCAGCATTTCTGTTTTTCTTGCGTGCGCGGAACGCTCAATATAATACGAACGGCAAATAAATCGTATATCTCCTCAAACTTGACTTTCTTCTTTTTGATCTTATTCCAGATGGAGTAAATGGACTTGGGTCTTCCAAATATTTTATAATTCTTAAATCCCGCAGCTTTGAGCGCATCGTCCAGCGGTTGGATAAAAGACTCAACGAATGCGGTACGTGCGCGCTTTGTTTCTTGCAGTTTTCTAGCTATCTCGCTGTAAGTATCTCGGTTGGTGATTTTCATACACAAATCCTGATACTCGGTTTTGATTTGGTAAAGTCCGAGTCGGTGAGCAAGCGGCGTGTATATAAAGCTAGTTTCCGCAGCGATTTTTAATTGCTTGTGTCGAGGCATGGCATCCAAGGTGCGCATGTTGTGTAAGCGATCTGCCATTTTGATTAGCACTACTCTTACATCATCGGTAAGTGTAGTCAGTACCTTTTTAAAATTTTCGGCTTGTTGGCTCGGGGCATTGTGTAGTCCATCCAACTTGGTCAACCCATCCACGATCATCGCAAACTTATTTCCGAACTCCTTCCGAATTTCCTCCAAGGTAACGGGAGTATCTTCCACTACATCGTGTAACAAAGCACACACGATAGCAGTAGGTCCAAGTCCAATTTCTTCTGCACAAATTCTCGCTACTGCGATAGGATGAAAAATGTAAGGTTCTCCCGACTTGCGGCGCTGCTTTTTGTGAGCATCCGCAGCAATTTCGAAGGCTCTAAACATTTGTTGCTCGTCGTCCTCGGAGTAAGCGGATTTGATACACAGAATCATATCATCATACGCCTGACGTATGTCTCGCATTTCTTCGGGAGTATATGTGATATCTGTGTTTTGCATATTATTCTAAAACATATTGTAGGAGCTAAATGCTGCCTTTGTACATTTATTAGTTGAGGCTTTTTGCGCAGTACATAGTTTTGAAAGAGTAAAGGGGAAAATTTTAGCTTACCTTTATCATTACTAAAGTAGATAATATTGTTGGTAAAACTAACAAAAATCAATGAGGTTAGTTGACTTTAGGGGTATAGGGAAAATTTTGTAACAACTAACTT
>JBCCJE010000664.1:0-3892 GCA_039027925.1 Bacteroidota bacterium | reverse complement strand
TTATTTGCATGAGACAACTTAAGATTACTAAGTCAATTACCAACCGAGAAAGTCAGTCACTAGAGAAGTACCTCCAAGAGATAGGGAAAGTTGACCTTTTGACTCCAGAAGAAGAAGTTGATTTGGCACAGCGCATTAAGCAAGGCGATCAACAAGCCCTCGAAAAATTGACTAAGGCAAACCTCCGTTTCGTTGTTTCTGTAGCCAAGCAGTATCAAAATCAAGGTCTCTCTTTGAGTGATTTAATCAACGAAGGCAACCTTGGATTGATCAAAGCGGCACAGCGATTTGATGAAACTAGAGGTTTCAAATTTATCTCTTATGCAGTTTGGTGGATTCGTCAATCTATTTTACAAGCACTCGCAGAGCAATCCCGTATCGTACGGCTTCCCCTCAACAAAGTAGGATCTTTGAATAAGATCAATAAAGCATTCTCTGAGTTGGAACAAGAGTACGAGCGCGAACCTTCTGCTGACGAATTGGCTGAACTATTGGATATTCCTACCGAGGAAGTCCAAACCACTTTGGGAGTAGCGGCTCGACACGTGAGCATGGATGCTCCTTTCGTCGAAGGCGAAGACAACTCTTTGCTCGACGTACTCGAAAATGGTGGCACGCCCGGAACCGATCAAAAATTAGAATACAACGAATCTCTGAGAAGAGAAATTGACCGATCGTTGAGTACGCTCACCGACCGTCAATGCGATGTTATCAAGTTGTATTTTGGAATTGGCGTAGAGCATCCTATGTCCTTAGAGGATATCGGAGAAAGATTTGGACTAACCCGTGAGCGGGTGAGACAAATCAAAGACAAAGCCATCAATAAATTGAGAAATACTTCACGGAGTAAATTGTTAAAAAACTACCTAGGCGCTTAACAAAATTACTTCTGGTAGAAAATAATTATTGACGCAAATTGGAAAAGCATCTCATATTTTTTTGAGGTGCTTTTTTTGTAGCCTTTGAGAAGAGAGAATGCCGATGCCGAAAATTTGTGGATATAATGTCTAAAGCTCTGATAAAAAATACGTTTGAATCAGAAAGATTATATTTTTGATAATGTCTTTAGGATTCAGAGTTAATCAATGATAGATTTTCAACTATTCAAACAATTTTTTAAATGCTTCAAAATGCCCTGCTAGTGCTTCCCAATTTTTGTCTTGAATCATTTGGTGGTTAAAAAGATTTCCGCCTAATCCAAATCCTTTCGCTCCAGCCCTTAAGTATTGCTGAATATTTTCCAAAGTCACTCCTCCGGTTGGTAATAATTCCAAATCATCCAAAGGGGCAAGGACATCTCTGATGTAATCAACGCCCAAATTTCTAGCTGGAAAAACTTTTACCATACGAGCACCTTCCTTCCACGCTACGTAAATCTCCGAAGGAGAATATGCTCCTGGAAAAATGGGGATTCCCTTGCTTCCGCAGTAGCGAATCACTTCAACATCTACAACGGGCGAGACGATAAATTGCCCACCTCTAGCCACTACTTCGTCTACCTCTTCTTTGGACAAAACTGTACCTGCCCCAACATTTAATTGTCCTTCGTATTTTTTAGCTAAGGCTTCAATGATCTCCAAAACGTTTGGGGTATTCATCGTGATTTCAATATTGGTAAATCCAACCGAATGATAGACTTTGGCGATTTTTAAAACTTGTTCTTTAGAGTATCCTCTGAGGATGCCGATGATGGGTATTTTTAAAAAAAGAGAATCAGAAAATGGGGTCATGGTTATTTTTTAAGTTTTTCATCAAATGAATATGCGCCGAAGGAATAGCGTTCTTTAAGTTTTCGGGAGCGATAAAAGTACATTTTGTGGAGGCCGCAATTAGTGTCATTGCTACTTTGTATCTTTTAAAAAGTGATGAGTTGGCCGCTACTACAATTGCTCCTTGATAATTCGAGATTGATTTGAGTTCATGGCCGATAAGGAGACCACTCAGGTAATTTTTATTTTTTTTCGTAGAAATTTTGTCTAAAATATCTTGCGTGCGTACCGTAAATACATTGTTAAGCAAATTTTCATTGATACCTCGTGTTACACCTTTTTGGAAAAAATCTTTTTGAAAAGTAACATCAGCATCACTTACCGAATTTTTTAAAATACTGTGCTTTTCTAGTAAATTAAAAATTTCTCCTGTCATGTAAGTTTTAAAATCAACTACTTTTCCATTGGCCACTTCTACGTGTTTGGAATGTGTACCTGGCAAAATACATTTGAAATTTTCGGAGGGAAAAAACTTTTGCAATCCTATTAGTTGCACTTCCTCTCCGCGCATCACATCTTCTGCACTTCGTAATCCTCCAAAGACGTAGAGATCATTTTGCCGATCGCTTACGTCAGTTATTTTTTCAAAATTCAAAACGGGTCGGGGAATAGAGAATGGCAAACTTGCGTAAGGAACTTCCACCACACCAAGGGAAGAGGATGCCATACCAGATAGGACGACGGGGATTTTTGTCAAATCCTCATTGATATTTTTGGCGAGGTGATTGATTTTTTCGTTAAGCAATTCTTGAAAAAAACGGGTTTTGTTGGACTTCCCTTGCGCTTCCCATTTTTTGTAAGTCGCCGCAATACCATTGTTATTTTTAATATGACCAAGTATTCGCTCCGTAGATTTTTCCACTAGGTACAAGCGAAAATTGCTGGTTCCCCAATCGCAACACATTAGTAAATTATCTTTGTTCATTTGTTTTTTTTAAACCAAAAAAACTGATTGGGAAATTTGAAATTACCCGACAAGACTGCGCACTAAGTTGACGGTATGTTTTTTACAATTGAGCCCTCAACAACAATTCGTGGCAAGTGATGTACAATACGGATTCATCTTCATTGAAGGTACAGTTCGAAGTCCGCTTATCGGTTTTGATAGTTCCGAGGTGCGTCCCATCGGGTGCTATGACGAAGACACCATCGGGACCAGTCAGGAAGATCACTCCTGCTTGATTGATCGCCATGCCATCAGGTCTTTGTTTAGCTACACTTTTTTCCCAAGCATCTTCCATATCCATTAAAATTTTTTCGTTAGCCAGTTCCCCATTTTCTAAAATATCGTAGGAAATAAATAAAGCGGGTTTGGTGTTGGCGATGTACAGCGTTCGCTCGTCGGGAGATAACCCAATCCCGTTGGGCGTTGCCCATTTTGAAGTAAGGAGTTGGACATCTCCATCGGGAGACACCTTGTAAACGCCCTGAAAATCTAACTCTTTTTCCGCCATATCTAGTCCAAAATTGGGATCGGTAAAGTAGATATTTCCCTTGCTATCAATGACTAGGTCATTAGGGCTATTGAATTTTTTCCCCTCAAAACTCGCAGCGAGGGTATCATAGATAGGTTGGGGATCAGATAGTTGACTTTTTAATTTGGCAATGATACGATTACCATTATGACAAAGCACTAGGTTCCCATCATTGTCCAAAGCAAGTCCATTCGAGCCCGGCCGATTAGGTTGATCTCCGGTGTAGCCACTTGGTTCGAGGTATTTGGTTTTCCCATCCGATTCGCTCCATCGGTAAGCAATATTTTTGGGAACATCCGAGTAGATCACACATTTTTGCTCGGGCAACCAAAGTGGGCCTTCCGTCCAACCGTGTCCTTCGGTAAGCACCTCTAGCTGAGTAGTGGGGGGTATGATTTCGTCAAAGCGATCATTTAGTTTTTCCAAATACCCAATAGTTTTGTAGGTTACAGTATTTGATGTGGGTGGCTTTTTTTCCTCACAACCAACAAAAAGGAAAAAGACTGAAATAAGAAATGCTAAAGCTGTTATTAATTTCATATGATACAATTAAAGATTAAAGATGACGCCTGCCCCGAAAACTCGGGGGATTTATGATTATGGATTTATGATTATGGATTATGGATAGTACGAATTGGGACAATCCAT
>JBCCJE010000663.1:0-3893 GCA_039027925.1 Bacteroidota bacterium | reverse complement strand
TAATAATTTAATTATAAATATTAACGCCTGATTATCAGGTGTTTCCATCAAGTATGATTTCATAACTCAGCGTATTAACCTACCCTTCCACATTTATTTTATTCTAATATTGTCAAGGTTGTCTGTCACAGTTTAAAAATGCCCAATCTCTTAATGGCAAATAATAGGTTTGATTATTGACTTGAACCGAACAGCCTAAACTTATCAAATTCTATTTTTTAAAATCTAAATAATAACTAAACACATGCAAAATCGAGTAATGATTTATTTGCTCCTAGTAGGCGTCATGCTTATGCTTACGCAGAGCTGTAAGAAAGACAACATTGCTCCCCCAAACAAAAATAACGCACATCTCTCCGAAGTTTCACCAAACGATTTTCAAGTTCTAAGTTCCGCTAGCTTTAGTGATCGCTTTACCAAAGTGAATAAGGCAGTCATCCTAGAAAACCAACTCAACGGAGGAGACTCACTCGTGGCTGGTCAGGTGACAACGCGTAACTCCGAGGAATACGCTGATTATTTCTGGGTTCACGTGGGGGAAATAGAGCCTTACGTAATCAACGGTGAAACCCTGAGTGCTACCCACATTGACTTCTACCAAGACAGGGCCTACATCAGCTACCACATGAGGGGAGCAGACCATACGGGCGCACTAGAAGTGGTTGACCTCTCTGATCCAGTTAATCCACAAGTTGTTTTTGGTATCTATTTACCCGATGCGGATATCAACGCAGTAGAAGTAGGACAACTTCCTGGCTCCAATGAGATCAAAGTTTGGTTGAGCCTTTCGGATGCCAAAAAAGGAGCAGTAGTAGCGGAAGTGACGATGGTAGGAAATGACAACACCGACTACCGAGTGCTGAACTTATCTAATACCCTAGAGCAAGAGGTTATTACCTCATCGGCCAACTCTGTAGTATTTTCGGGAGATTATCTTTACGTGTCTAGTGGAAAAACCCACGGAGGTGTTTTCTGCTTGGATGCAGCAACCCTAGAAGTACTCGGAAAATCAGAATTTCAAAATGGAAAGTACATTGATGTCAACGGTGCGCCCGACGCTGCTACCAAAGTAGTGAGTCTGCAAACGGGTACGGAAGGCACACTTCGGGTAGAGGATATTGGTGATTTTCATTTCAACGACGAATATCCGATTGGAGAAATTTTGCACCAAAGCGTAGATGCCATTAGTAGGGGAAAAAGTGTATTACACTTTACGGAGCAAAATCCAGATGAGGTGCTAGTCACTATGGCTAAAAATGGTTTGGCGGCATTCGATATTAATACAGGCGATCAAACTTGGGCCTCGCCCGCAGGAATGTTAACCGATGGAAATACCAACGGCGTTACTTCTGATGACAAATTTATCTACGTGGCTAACGGTGCAGATGGACTAGCGGTATTCACTTTGCCGCAAAATGGAACGGAGCCGCAGTTGGTATTCACTTGGGATATGGACGAAGCACCTGCTTCCGCCAACTTCATCGAAATAGATGGTAACCAAGAGTGGGTATTGATTGCCAAGGGACTAGGAGGCACCAAAATATTGAGAAGACCACAGCCAGGCGATTACCTACCGATTAGTGTTTATGACAACCAAGGCGTACCCGAAAATATTTCGCAAGTAGATGTTTGTGATTTTTTGCTGTCTAATGTTTTCAACTATGCCCTTCCTGAACACGTGAATGCGGTGGCGAATCATCCTGAATATTTTGCGCCTGACGTACCTACGAATATTTACATCGAAGAAGATGCGGACGTGTCCATTAGCTTTGTTCACGAAGGGGCGGGGTACAAAAATGTTTTGGGATATTATTACTACAATGCAGATAACCCACCTACTACGGTGGAAGATATAGCAAAGTTGATTGTGTATCCAAATGCTTCTTTGCAAGGATCGGGCGGTGGACTTTTTGTAGGAAATACAGTAGAACTTTATGGGCATTTTAAAGCCAATACGGTCATCGGATTTTTCTTAAACTCCAACGGATGGCAAAATGGAACGATTACCGAAGGTATCGGAGCACACTATAGCAATTTTGAGTTCAATCAAAATGGACGACAAAACGTAGTCCTTTACGAACCCACTTGTAATTCTCTTGTGCTCTGCTTTGACGACCAACCCGTAGGTAGTGGAGATAATGACTTCAACGATGCTATCTTCCAAGTGAATGTAGATCCTCCTACGGCAGTTGATATTTCAAAATTTCCCATCATTCAAAATTAACGGCTGTCTCCGTAAAGTATAGCAGCCAACTAAGCAGCTACTTATTGGTCTAAAACCCATACTGTAGAATTAAAAATTTGTCCCGTATTTCTCAAAGCGTAGAAATGCGGGACTTTTTTTTACACATAATTACATGTAAGTTTGAGTGCTGGATTTAATATCAAATGATCCAAATATCAACATGCAATTGAGTCACCTATTTTCAAAACAATACTTTTACAAACCTATTGACAATAGTCAAATTGTACTTTGGCGAATATTTTTTGGTTTCCTCATGGCATGCGAATCCTTTGGCGCTATTGCTACGGGGTGGGTCAAAAAAACATTGATTGATCCTCAGTTCACTTTCAACTTTATTGGTCTTGATTTTTTGCAGCCACTACCCGGCAGCGGCATGTATTTTTATTTCACGGTGATGGGTATTTTTAGCTTGATGGTCATGGTAGGCTATCGCTACCGAATGAGTGCCGTAGCCCTTGCCTTGCTGTGGTCGGGCGCTTACCTGATGCAAAAGACCTCCTACAATAATCATTATTATCTGGTTTTTTTGATCTGTTGGGTGATGGTATTTGTGGATGCTCATCGCTACGCTGCGCTCGACGTACGACGCACTGGAACATCTTCGCTCACCTGCCCAAATTGGTACCGCTTATTTTTTATCATCCAATTGTTTATCGTTTTTACCTTCGGCGCACTAGCCAAACTTTATCCCGGCTGGTGGGAAGGAGACTTCATCAAACTTTCGTTTAACCACAAAAAAAATTACTGGCTCATTGGTCCGCTACTGGGCAAGGAATGGTTTCAAATGTTTATCACCTACTCTGGATTGATCTTCGACGCCATCATTATTCCGATGCTCTTGTGGAAGCGGACAAGGCTGCTTGCCATGATTGGTCTGCTGATTTTTAATCTGTTCAATTCTGTCGTTTTTCAGATTGGTATTTTTCCCTACGCAGTTTTAGCATTGACCATTTTCTTTTACGAACCTGAGACCATTCGTAGAGTATTTTTTAAGAAAAAAACTATACCTATAAATGATATAAAGCCCATAAATCCTACGGGGCTACAGAGGCTAGCACTGCCCATTTTTATCATTTATTTTGCTATTCAATTTGCACTTCCAGTACGTCATCATTTTATCCCGGGAGATGTTAACTGGCGAGAAGAAGGGCATCGGCTGAGTTGGCGAATGATGCTGAGAAGTAAGTCGGGATTCATCCGCTTAGAATCTTTTAATCCTCAAACCAACGAAAGAAAACGCGTCAAACCTCGAGACTACCTAAGTCCAAAACAAGCTAGTAAGTTATCTACCAAGCCTGACTTCCTGTGGCAATTTGTCCAACGACTAAAACAAAAATACCGAGCCGAAGGCAAAGAAAATATGGAACTCTACGTCAAATCCAGCAAAGTGAGATTGAATGGAAAAAAATCTCGCCCACTCTTTAAGAAAGACATTGACCTGATGCAGGTAGATTGGAATTACTTTGGACGAAATGAGTGGGTACTGGATAAAATTGAGGACTGAAAAATTAACGCCCCACATTTACCTTTCTTTAAGCGAAATCAGTTGATAAATAGCTCCAATTAATTGGACGCAGTTGAGGTATCCGATAAGTAAATCAGCGGATTTAACCCACTATCGTAAGGATACCAAAAAATGAAAACTTGG
>JBCCJE010000662.1:0-3894 GCA_039027925.1 Bacteroidota bacterium | reverse complement strand
GATAATTAAAACACTAGTCAAACATCTATTTGTTAATCATCAAAGTAATTACCCAATGACAAGAAAGATTTATTCTCTGCTGACAAGCATTTTTTGTCTTTTCTTACTTACCACAACTACTGCGCAGGACGGTGGAGATCGTCGCGCAGATCTTAAATTCAATGCACAACCCAAACACATGTGGGAAGTCGGTTTACATGGAGGTCACTTTATGGTGATCGGCGATGTTTTACCTAGGCCTAGTTTCGGTGCTGGATTACACGTAAGGAGAGCACTCGATTACGCTTGGTCGCTACGGCTCGACGCCATGTACGGTCGAGCCATAGGTCTCGAACCTAGAAATTCTGGAAACTCCGCAACGGGGCCAGCTGCCGCAAATCCAGTTTTAAGAAATCTGGGATACGATCAAAACGATTGGTATCACAACTACAAAACTGATTTTTGGGGAGTGGACATCCAAGGGGTATTCAGTCTGAATAGTTTTAACTTTAAAAATCAAACCCGAAAACTAAACTGGTATGTCTTGGGTGGACCCGGTGTCAACAGCTTCAAGGCGTGGTATGATGCCATTGATGAGGATACTGGTAATCCTTATGATTTCAACAATGTGGATAATGGACTATCTACGGGAACTAGCCGCGACGACCGAAGAGAAGCTGCCTCCAGAGTTAAGGATATTCTTGATGGTGATTACGAAACGCGAGCGGAAACTGCTTCTGGAAGAAGAAGTGGAAATAATGCTGCCGAGGATGAACGTCAGATCAATTTGCACGCAACAGTTGGAGCAGGGGTAGCTTACCGCATTAATGAAAGAATTAATATCGCTATCGAGCATCAGACAAAAGTGGTATTCGGAAATGAGGGCGATCTCCTTGATGGATACCGACACCGATCTACTTTTGACTTGACGCAGTACCGAGATATGATTAATTACACGAATATCCGATTGAACGTCAATCTAGGAAATGCAGAAAAAGCATCAGAGCCGTTGTGGTGGGTGAGTCCTATGGATTTGCTAGCGGAGGACATTGCTGAGGTGAAGGCGCGCCCCAAAGTGGACATGACCGATACCGATGGTGATGGCGTAATTGACATGATTGACCAAGAGAAAAATTCCGAGCCGGGATGTCCAGTTGATACCAGAGGGATTACCTTGGATAGCGATAAAGATGGAGTAGTGGATTGTAAGGATAAAGAGCCTTACACCCCTGCGGGATTTGTGCAGAGCGTGGATGCGGATGGAGTAGCGGCAATGCCTACGCCCAATTACACCACCGAAGATGATGTCAATAAAATCGTAGATGCCAAGATTGCCAACGCTGCTACCAAAAATTCAACGGTAGTAGGTGGAGTAGAAGACTGGTTTTTGCCGATGATTCATTTTGACTTCAACCGATACAATCTGAAAAATACTGCTTATGGTCCCTTGCATCACGTAGCTACGGTAATGAAGCAAAATCCAAATGTAAAAGTCGTAGTAGAAGGTCATACGGACAGAACATCCGATAACTGTTATAACGATGTGCTTTCATTCAATCGAGCTAAAACGGCGATTGATTACCTCACTACTAGATACGGAATTTCGAGAAATCGTTTGATCCTACGGTGGGGCGGAGAGGATACCAACCTTGTTCCTACGGAGGCCAAAAATATGATGAACAGAAGGGTAGAATTCAAGGTAGCGAACGGAGAAACCGATATGCAAAAACCAGACTGTAGAAAAGATGCAGGAGTTGGTGGCACTAATTTCTCTGGAAACAAAGAAGCAGGATACTAGGAAAGAATATCCCTAGGATAAAGAAGTGGGTTATCATTAATTTGGTAGCTCACTTTTTGTTTAGGCTAATAATTTCCCACCGAAAGCATCACCAAGGTACAAGCTATTTCTACTTCTATACCTTTTTCTTTTGCTAGAGCCACGAGTTCGGGATTTTCTGTACCGGGGTTGAAGACAATGCGTTTAGGATGTAATCCTAGTATATAATCATAATATTCCGCTTGTCTTTTGGGATTCAGGTAAAGCGTGATTGTATCCACGCCCTCCACGTTGGGTTTCCCATTAAGAATTTCTATACCTTCAATATGGCCTTCTCGAACCCCCACGGGAACTACCTCATGACCATAGCTTTTTAGTCTGCTAGTGGCAATGTATCCGTACCGCGAGGGATTAGTGGTTGCGCCGAGTACTAGTGTTTTTTTCATGGTATTAAAACAAAAAAGTCGAAGCATAGTTTGATACTCCGACTTTGGAATTTATTGGTATAGGTTGTTAAAATGAATTCGATTTTTAGATTACACCAGCATCCTGATGGGGTCTTCCATAACCTTTTTGAAGGTCTGTAAAAATTCCGCTCCCGTGGCGCCGTCCACTACACGGTGGTCACAGGACAGGGTCACTTTCATGCGCTTGCCGGGGACTACTGCTCCGTCTTTCACTACGGGTTTGTCAATGATGGCACCTACTGCCATTGAGCAAGCGTTGGGCCGATTCACGATAGCCGTGAATTCCTCAATGCCAAACATTCCCAAATTAGAAATCATAAAAGTACTGCCTTGCATCTCTTCTGGTGCTAGTTTTCTTTCTTTCGCTAGTCCAGCCTTTGATCTCACCTCAGCGTTGATTTGCGATAGAGATTTCATATCTGTATTTCGGATCACAGGAAGCAGTAATCCTTCAGGGGTAGCTACCGCTACGCCAATGCTCACGTGCTGATGTTGGCGGATGGTATTTTCATCCAACCAAGAGGCATTAATTGTGGGATGCTGGCGTAGAGCAACTGCTGCTGCTTTGAGCACTAAATCGTTGAATGAGATTTTGGTAGGTGAAATTTCATTCATCTTTGCTCTCGACTCGATTGCTTTTTCCATGTCCATTTCTATGGTCAAGTAAAAATGAGGAGCGGAGAATTTGTTAGCTACTACATTTTTAGCGATAGCCTTACGCATCATACTCATCGAAATATCCTCAAAGCCATCAGTAGCAGTATGAACAAACGGCGGAATAACTGGCGCACTCGGAGGAGCATTCACGGGGATAGCTGGCGCTGCGGGCGTAGGTGTGGCTACTGGTGGTGCAACACTCGAACCAGCCTTACTCAAAAATGCTTCAATATCTCTTTTGATAATTCTTCCGTTATCGCCCGAGCCTTGGATTTGGGCTAGGTTAATGCCAGCCTCGGCGGCCATACTTTTTGCCAACGGGGAAGCCTTGATTCTAGCATCCGAACTAGCCGCTGCGGGTGCTTCCACAATATCTACACTCGGTGTTTTTTCTGGTGCATCCGATGCGACGGCCGCTTCTGGCGTTTCGGAAGTGCTATCCGATCCACCGCCGTTACTTTTCTCATCTGCTTCGATGGCAGCTTTCCAATCCTCTCCTTCCTCGCCGATGACCGCAATGACTCCATTGATGGGTACTGTTCCTTCTTTTACCGCAATGTGGAGTAGGACTCCTTCGGAAAAACTATCTAGTTCCATGGTTGCTTTATCGGTTTCTACCTCCGCTAGCGTCTCTCCGGGTTCTACTTCTTCGCCTTCTTCTTTTAGCCATCCCACGATGTTTCCTTCGGTCATAGTGTCACTCATACGGGGCATTCGGATTACTTCAGCCATAATTGATTTACGTTTTTATTAGAAAAAATTTGAATCTAAACAGGAAATGCAAAAATGCAATATTTTATAAGATTTTATGAAAATTTGTTGAGAAAATTAGAGAAAGGCTACGATTTTTAGTGGGATGAGCAGAAATCATTTTTTTATAGAAAAAATCCTTGCTGGGGAGGGGTGATTGGTTTTAACTCATAAGTTCTTTACGCTCTTTTTTGTAAATAATTTGCAAAAAATTGACAATAGAATCCCCTCATAGTTATAACCAATCAACTCTTTATCGAGCAG
>JBCCJE010000661.1:0-3894 GCA_039027925.1 Bacteroidota bacterium | reverse complement strand
GCTCATCGCTACCAGAACAAATGTGAAAACAGCCAACCAAATCTTCTTGAATATGACGTTTTTCATAGAGATTAAAATTTTTAAGTGAGATAATATTATTTAATAAAAATTGAATCCTTAGGTGTATATACACTATTCCAGCTACTGGCTCGAAGTCCAATAATTGGTCAAAATATATGTTGAAATCTTAATTGAGATTTGACAGAAAAATTTAAGACGTTGCAGAAACAACCTAATAAGTCATAGTATTTTGATTAGAGCAATGACTTGTGATCGAATAATTTTCAATCTTTTTAAACTCTGAAAAATCTGTAAATGCGGTTTGGGAAACTTTGTCTTTGGTAAGTGGTTGAAGAAAGATTTACTTCAAGACAAGCTTACGGCTAGTGGGAAGAAAAATAAACAATTAACACCTTTCTATGTACTTACAAAAATATAAAAAATGCGTGTAAGCACCTTAACTAAAAAAGGGTAAATTTCATATTGAAATACATACAATATGTTTATCAATACAAATATATACTTCTTATTGTTTTCGAAGAAACAATCCCGATTTTTTTTTCAACAATCCAAAGGAATCTTAGGTTATTATTTTCATTTTCCGGGAAATGAATAAAAAACCTCTCGGTTATGAGATTCGCTCAACAACGAAATCAACATTTCCAATTTCTTCTGAATAAAAATAGATTCAACTTATGATAGATCAAATTAAAAGTTTAGAGCAAGAAGCCCGAATATTAGAACCTCCGCCCCACAATCGTTTGGCGTGGCAACGCAAAGTAGAAGACTATGCTTTTGACTTTATTGATAAAATGGACGAAAGGAAAACGTACGTTGCCTCCGAGTCAAACGGAAAAGCCTTGCTTGAATATGACTTCTCGGATACCCCACGATCTATTGATGAAGTTTTAAAAATATTAAAAGAAAACGTGGATACCCCCGGACTCAACCCTGCTTCGGGTGGACATCTGGCCTACATCCCCGGAGGTGGACTATTCCCTACCGCATTAGGCGATTATTTAGCAGCTATTACCAATCGCTACGCTGGTATCTTTTTTGGCGGACCAGGGGCGGTACGGTTAGAGAATATGCTCATCAAATGGATGTGCTCCGTCATGGGATACCCTAGTACAGCATCAGGAAATTTAGCGTCTGGAGGCTCTATCGGAAATCTTATCGCCATAGTCACAGCGAGGGATTTTAAAAAAATAGAACCCGAAGAAATTTCAAATTCAGTTATTTACCTGACTAGTCAAGTTCACCATTGCGTACAAAAAGCCATCAGAATAGCAGGATTGAACAGCGCCAAAACGACCTACATCCCCGTAGATCATCAATTCAGAATGGACGTCAACGTACTTCGGCAGCAAATCAAAGCAGATTTGAAAGCGGGCAAAAAGCCATTTTTACTCATCGGTTCGGCGGGAACCACCGATGTGGGGGCAATAGACCCCTTGGAGGAATTGGCAGATACAGCAGAAGAGTTCAACCTTTGGTTTCATGTGGATGCTGCCTACGGCGGTTTTTTCGTTTTGACAGGTGATGGAAAAGAAAAAATGAAAGGCATCGAACGATCAGACTCGGTAGTCATTGATCCCCACAAAGGATTATTCCTTTCTTACGGACTAGGTGCAGTTTTGATTAAAAATGTCAAAGCGCAACAGGACGCTCATTACTACCAAGCGAATTACATGCAGGATGCTTTGCAAAATACGGAAGAAATTTCCCCAGCAGATTTATCCCCCGAATTAACGAAACACTTCAGAGGACTTCGATTGTGGTTGCCACTACAGCTTTATGGTTTAGCACCATTCAGGGCTGGGTTGGAAGAGAAATTACTGTTGACTAGATATTTTTATGAAAAAGTTCAAGAGCTAGGATTTGAGGTGGGTCCTTATCCTGAGCTATCGGTAATGATCTATCGCTACGTGCCGAAAGGTGGAGACCCTAACGAATTTAATGCAAAGCTCATTCAGTATGTACACCAAGACGGAAGGGTATTTTTATCCTCGACTACTCTGGATGGTAACTTCTGGATTCGCTTGGCAGTTCTGGCTTTTCGAACGCATTTGCACACGATTGATTTGTGTTTGCAAGTATTAAAAGAGGGAGTTGAAAAATTGAAAGTGAAAAATTGAAAATGGAGAATTGAAAATTGAAAATGGAGAATTGAAAATTATTTAACGTGCACACTACTAAAGTTTTCTGTTCAATAAGCACTTTGTTTATATTACCTTGGTAATTTTCAATTCCTCATTTTCAATTCTCCATTAATCAGTTTTTCATTTCCTTCATATCATACAATTTCATCCCGTCCTCGTAGTATTTATCGCCTTTTACCCAAAATACAGATTCGCTCGTATTGGCGATCAAGCGGCAGGCGTAAACGTAGGATTTGAAAAACTTGGTCAAATAATCGTAATCCACCGAATCTGGATTATCCTGCGGCTGGTGATAGTAGCGGTTCACTTCCTCATCCATTGCGGTGATCCCCATACCAAAAGTAGGTGCGGGAACGCCTTTTTTGGCAAAGTTGACATTATCCGATCGGTCGAATAATCCTTGCTCTGGCATATTGTCCTTGATAGCCGTCAATCCAAAAGTGGCACATGCCTTCTCAATCAACGGTCGGGCTAGTGTTCTTTCCAATCCGATAATCATGGCTTTGGTCGTATCGTTGTAGCCAGCATTATCACTATTAAAACAATAGTGTGCCTTATTCAATGGCTTCATGGGATGATCAGCGTAGTAAGCCGATCCGAGTAGTCCTTTTTCTTCCCCTGTAAAAAAGATAAATAGGGCTGATCTCTTGGTAGGAAATTTTGCGATGTTCTCCGCTGCGGAAAGTACGGTAACGGTACCCACAGCATTGTCCCTAGTGCCGTTGTAAATACTATCGCCTTCGACTTCTCTGCCAATGCCCACGTGGTCGTAGTGAGCGGAGTAGATGACATATTCATCTTTCAACTTAGGATCAGAACCTTCCAGCCACCCAACTATATTTTGAGTTTTTATCGGGTCTTTTTTCACCCCACTTGCCGTGAGTGTTCCTCGGAGTCCTTTTGCCGTTTTCAATTCAGCAATGGCGTCTGCTTCACTTCCATTTAACCAGATATGTACAAAACCGTCGTCGTCCCCTTTGGAATCATCTACTTTCATCTGAGGACGATTGAAATAGCGAATCAAAAAGTTGTATGGCAATTGGACGGAGGTATAAATCTCAATCAATGCCTTTGCACCTTTAGCTTTGACCGCTTTGCGCTTATCGGACATCGCCATAAACCATTGTTGAGGATTATTTTCTCCTTCGAAGCCACAAAGCACGACGACCATTTTTCCATTCACATCCAAATTTTTTAAATCTTCCTCTGTCCCGTAATTGGCAAAAACCAACTCCGATTCAAGATTAGTGTCGCCTCCTTTCATCATTAAAAATCCGTCTGCGATGGGAAAACTATGCTCTCCAAACGCAAAAGCCCCTTCGGAAGCAGGGGACTCATTGACCAACGGCACAGCTTGGTAGTAGCCTTCGACACCCTCGCCGTTCAAGGGTTTTACGCCGTATCGCATCAAGGAGGTGGCAATGTATCTTGCCGCAATGTTCAATCCTTCCGACCCAGTGTCGCGTCCTTTCAATTCGTTGGAGGCTAGGTAGTAAATGTGGCTTTTAATGCCGTTTTGAGTGACAGTAGATTCAGCCATTCCCTTATCCGTAGATAAGATAGCATCGGTAACAGGCTTCTTTGCTTTGCAGGATAACAATACAATTGCACATCCAAAAAATAATAGAAAATTCTTCATTCTAATTTTGTTGATTTCAGTAGTAAGGAATGAAAAACTAATTAATTAAACAACTTGGCTGCTTCTTTTTCCTTTATCCATCCTAAAAAAATG
>JBCCJE010000660.1:0-3896 GCA_039027925.1 Bacteroidota bacterium | reverse complement strand
GTTGAAAATATATAATAAGACTCAAACCGTAAGGTTCATAAAAAACAACAAGCATGCAACCAAAACTCCCAATTTTACTCAATTCCATTGTATGTCTAATGTTCGGTGTCAACCAAATCATGGCACAAGGCTCAGAAGGATACTACCAATATCCTGACATTCATCAAAACATCATTGTTTTCACGGCGGAAGGGGATCTCTGGAAAGTTCCTATCGAAGGAGGTGTTGCTCAAAGGTTTACCACACACACAGAGGAAGAAAAATATCCAGCTATTTCTCCCGATGGAAAAATCATAGCTTACTCTGCAACTTACGAAGGGCCTATGGAGGTCTATACTATGCCCATTGATGGAGGCATCCCTGAGCGATGGACCTATTCTGAAAATTCAAGAACAGTAAACTGGACTCCCGATGGAAAAATCATCTATCAAACTGCCGAATTTAGTAAGCTACCCAATGCACAGTTGGTAACCATTAACTTGAAATCAAAAGAAAAATCTATTGTCCCACTTTTTCAGGCAAATAAAGGAACACAAAACAAAGAGGGAACTTGGTTCTTTGTTCCTCTACCAGATTTTAATGAAAATATCAAACGATATCAAGGGGGTACCGCACAGCAAATTTGGAAATTTGATGGTAAAAATGAAGCGGTGAAATTGACAACCGATCATCTAGGAGAAAGTTTTAATCCTATGTGGTATGAGGGCAGGATTTATTTTATCACAGATAGAGATGGCATGCAGAATATCTGGTCAATGAACGCAGATGGAAAAGATCTAAAACAACATACGCAACATACTGAATTTGATGTTCGCTATGCCAATTTAGATGATGGTAAAATTGTCTATCAACACGCCGCTGATCTTTGGTTATTAGATATTGCTTCAGGTGAAAACAATAAGATTAACATTCGGTTGTCTTCTGATTTTGAGCAACTAAGAGAAACATGGATAGAAAATCCTACCGACTATATTACCTCCGTCCATCCTGATCCAACAGGTAAAAAAGTAGTCGTAACAGCTAGGGGACGTGTATTTGTTGTTCCTACAAAAACAGGTCGAACGATTGAGTTTACGGAACAAAATAATGAAGCTGTCATTCGACATCGTGATGCCATTTTTTCTCATGATGGTAAAAATATTATCTCCCTATCAGATCAAAGTGGAGAGTTTGAATTTGTTCAGTTTGCTGCAGATGGTTCTGGTGTCGTAAAGACTTTAACTAAAAACAGTAAATTGCTCCAATACCAAGGTATACCTTCATTCAATGGAAAATGGATCGCCTACGATGATGCTGAAAACAATATGTACGTGCTCAATAGGAGTACAGGAGTCAGCACAAAAATATCTACCAACGAGCAAGGTATTCGAGATTTTGCGTGGTCGCCAGACAACCAATGGTTAGCATTTGTTCAAAAGGTCTTAAATGGTATGTCTCAAATCAAAGTTTATAACGTCAATGATAATTCCATTTTTGATTTGACCAACGACCGCTCGAATAACTTCGGCGTAAAATGGAGTCCTGATGGCAAATTCATCTATTATATCTCTGACCGTGGCTTATATACTCTAATTGGAAAACCTCGCGGAACACGATTAGGTGGTGTCCATTGGGATAAGACCGAAAAGGTTTATCATGTTCCTTTGAAAAAAAGTTATAGGTCGCCGTTCCGTGAAAAAGACGAACTTACGGGTGAAACCTCAGAGGATAAAAGCTCGGAAGATGCATTAGTCGTCACCATTGACAAAACGGATATCCAATCCCGATCGATTAGTGTACCTATCCCTTCTGGAAATTATACACAATTAGGAATCAATAACAAAGCCATCTATCTATTGGCTCAAGAATCGTGGCGTTCCCCTTCTAACCTCAAAGTAGCTAGCATCACCAATGAAAAGGTTCGGCTAACCGATTTGGCTGATGGTGTTAGTAGCTTTGAATTAACTCCAAATAGAAATAAACTGCTTATCAGAAAAGGAAAATCCCATTACCTAATTGATGCAGGAACTGGAAGTGCCAATCTAGGTAAAGAAATAGATTTTAGCGGTTGCAAATTTTCCATCAATCCAAGAGAAGATTGGAAGCAACTCTTCAAAGATGCGTGGCGCATGGAACGAGATTATTTTTATGACAAAAATATGCATGGGGTAGATTGGGATGCGATGTATAGCAAGTATCTTCCTCTAGTAGATCGAGTGACCACTAGAAATGAATTGAATGATGTGTTGGCTCAACTAGTTGGTGAGTTATCTGTATTACATGCTGATGCACATGGTGGTGATATGCCTAGTGACCAAAAGCACATTTCAGTTCCTAGCTTGGGTGCAAACACGAGTAGAGACGAAGTAAATGGTGGATTTAAGATTGATTATATTTTTAAATCAGATCCTGATTTTTCGGGAGGTAGATCACCTTTAGATGATCCTTACCTAGATATCAAGGAAGGAGATATCATCACAAAAGTAGATGGAAAAGAAGCGCTCTCGGCAATAGACATTGGTGAGTTGCTTAGAAATAAAGCAAGAAAACAAGTAAGACTAACTATAAAAAGGGGAAACTCAATCAGAGATGTTATTGCCAAACCCAATGGAAATTCTTATTGGTTGAGGTATGGAGACTGGGAATATTCGAATCGCTTAAAAGTCGAAAAAGAAAGTGATAACCAAATCGGTTATCTACACTTAAGTGCTATGTCTGATTGGGATATTGGACAATTCTATCGTCATTTTTTTCCAGTAGCAAACAGGAAAGGATTGATTATAGATATGCGTCATAATGCGGGTGGTTGGATTGATCCAATTATCCTCGAAAAACTAATGAGAAAATCATGGATGTATCGTGTAGATAGAATGGGTGAGCCTTATGGGAAAATGAACGAAGCATTCAACGGACACTTAATAGTGCTAGTCAATGAAAGAACAGGCTCGGATGGAGAAGTACTGGCAGAAGGAGTAAGAAGACTTGGATTAGGAACTTCTTTAGGAATGAGAACTTGGGGTGGATTTATCGCATTGAACTCCCGCAATAGTTTAACCGATAAAGGTATTATGACAGCACCAATGCACGGTGGGTATAGCCTCGAAGGGGAATGGTTAGTTGAGGGACATGGTCATGTTCCTGATATTGAGTTAGATAATTTACCACACGAAACTTTTAATGGGAAAGATGCACAGTTAGATGCTGCTATAAAACTATTACTCGATAAGATTGAAAAAGATCCTAGAGACGTGCCTCCTGTTCCCAGTTATCCAGATAAGTCTTTTAAAAATAATCGTAAGAACAAATAGGATAATTATACAAAAATCCCAATTTACAATAATTAAACTTCTAACAATGAAATTAAAATACCCTTTGCTAATAATATTATTTTTAGGAATTAACGTAAGTATAAAATGTCAAAGCCCGAATGAAAATACTCCTTTAGAAAATTCAAAAATCTCAAAGATTAATTCTTCCGATTTATACGGTCGTTGGCATCTTGTGGAAATCACCTTAAAAATTGACGACTCTGAAGGTTTAGGATCTGAAGTAGAAGAGTCCTTCATAAAATCTAGGATTTCACAACAAAAAGTGAAAAAGCAAATTCAAAATGGAGAGTTAGCTATCATTACACGGTTTAATTATGACGGTACTTATACTCATGAACTTGTATTTTCAGCACCTGAAGTTCGCTTCCCTCATTACAATGAATCAGGAACTTGGTCCTTTGATGAAAGCACGAAGCAATTGGCGCGGAAGAGTATAGATCAAGAAATCACAACCTTGGAGTCAACGGAAGTCAAATACTTAGATCAAAATAAATTGATTTTAGAACTTAGATATACCCCATCATATTCTTTGTCGGTATATCTAAGTTCTAAAATCAATTTATTTTGATCTAAGTATTTGACTTCCGT
>JBCCJE010000659.1:0-3899 GCA_039027925.1 Bacteroidota bacterium | reverse complement strand
CAAAAATAATAAATATTAGTAATATTGCAACTCTGCTAGCCCCATTGGGTACATATAAAAATGTCGCATAACTGTTTTGATAATTTATATCTTTTGCTATGCGACATTTTAAGATGAGCAGTTCGCGCCAATGCTCCATCAAAATTTCAAAAACTGACGAACTACCTGCTTCGTACCTGTTTTATTTTGTATTTGCAAAACGTACGGTGCAGGAGGCAGATTTGAAACATCCAAATTCACCTGCGTACCCACGGGCTGATCTTGTTCTAACAATACTTTCCCATCCACATTGACCACTCTAAATCTTACCGCTTCCTTTAGATCGTACTGAACTACTAGAATCGTTTGTACTGGATTCGGAGAAATTTTCACCCCAAAAGCATTTTCCAAATCCTTGGTAGAGACCACATCGTCCACTATGCCGTTACAGTCATTATCTAGGCTGTCCAATAGTTCCTCTGCTCCCGGAAAAATATCAGCATTGGTATCATCACAATCGTCCTGATTGGTCACGTATCCCGCTGGAGCAGTGAAGAAGCAAGATAGGGTAGTGCTATCTGGATTTCCGTAGGTATCCATATCTGCATCTTGAAAAAACTGAAATTGTGGCAAACCGTCGTCCATTATCCCGCTACAATCATTATCGAGATTATCGCATTCCTCGGCGGCACTAGGATTTATCAAAGCGTTAGTGTCGTCGCAGTCCAAGTTATTATTGACAAATCCATCGGGCGCATTTTCTTCACAAACAGTAACCGTACTATCCGAAGTACCAAACGTATCCTCGTCAGCATCGAAGTAGTAAGTGTAGTAAGTAATCCCATCATCAATGGCACCGCTACAGTTGTTGTCAATCCCATCACAGGTTTCCGTTATTCCGGGATTAATCATCGGATTATTATCATCACAGTCTTCGTAGGCGTAGAACCCATCATCGTCGCCATCTACAAAGAATAGACTTTCTGCCAAGTCAAAAGCATCTTCGGCAATTTGGATACCGATCAAGCGACCGGGAATATCATCCACAGGTGGATGAATCCCTCCCCAAATTCTCGAAAGACTGGTTTGTTCCGAAGCATCTCGGTAAGTCGCCCACTGCAACTTAATGTCCTGACTTGGCCCATCTTCAAAGACTAAGAACTCGTTCATGGGAGCTTCAAACTCCCCTACGCCTCCGGGAAAAAATGGGTCGCCAGTCATCGCAGTCAAAATTTCTGCAGCAGCTCTCGAATACGTAGAATGCCCCGATACGTACCCCGCAAAATTGGGGGTCACGAAAGAAGGCCGCTGATAAGGCCACCAATCTTCTGCTAAAATCCAACCTACGCCCGCTACCGAAGTGTCGGGATCGGCAATGTAGTCGGGCCCTCGCCACGCATAGATTTTTACCTTGTGGAGATGCTGTAAACTATCGCCCACTAGCGGATCGTTAGCCTCTACCAATTCGATGTACCCGGGATCAAGCTGAAATCCTCCGGGATGATAATTGGGCAAATTTGGATCAGAACTTTGTCCGTACTCCGCCATGGCTCGGATGGCGGACACAGGCCTAACGTAATCATACCATCCCTTGATGCCCCAAACTGAAATAGCACAATCGTGCATCGCTCCACCCATCATCATATACGCTTTTACGTCCCATTCGAGTTCATCAATTATCTCACCTTGTCCTCGGTATCTTCTTTCAAAATCAGGATGGTCGTTCACATAGTTTAAGATAGTAAACCAATGTCCGGGAGGAGTTTCGGAATCGGGACCGTCCGCCCAAAACTCAGCTAGGATTCTAGCGTAATCTGCCCTCGGAACGATTTGGGGTTCGTAAGGTAGCCCAGTATGAGGATTCAGATCGTGTCCTTGGCTCGGATCTCCACCTTCGTAGCGGTTGTAAAAATCACGAAGACCTACAATATCGGTAGGGTACAGCGAATCGGGAATATTGCCAAAAGAAGCAGGTGAAATATCTATCATCACACTATCACTCGGATCGAGTTGTGAAGACCAAACATTGACTAGGGAAAACCCCCATTTGTATTCTTCTGATAATCCTCCGACCGCCGTAGTATCCAGATAAGGTGGTGGCCCCGGATCGTGATAAACCCAGTAGTCAAAACCATCTCTTTGGTAAATGGTAGCATCGTCGGGCGAAAGCGCAAACGGTGTCACTTGCCCCCACTCGGGCGAAAGAAAAGGAGGAGTATTAAAAGGAATGGGATTACCTGATTGGTCAATAAAAACATCCAGCGTCAGCGGTTGCCAGCGGTTAGGATCAGTCACGTCGGGATTGCCCGGAAACTCCATCACTAGCGGTGCGTTGACGGGCATGTAGGACGTATTATTGTAACCGATCAGCTCGTTGGAGTTGTCCAAATAGCCAAAATTAATCAGGCATTGGGCAATGTAATTTCCGAGCGACGCAGGATTACCAGTAAGGTAATTAGGGCTAGTAAAATTAACATCATACCCCAAGTGATTCATCAAGGAATCGTACTTGGCGTAGGAAGCAAAAGCACCCGGAGAAAACTGAAACCGATGCCGCAACAACCGATAGGCAGCGTAGCTGATGGCTTCCTTACGGGCAGCTTCAATATCGTTAGGCGCCGGGATACCGTCAAAAACGCACTCGTAGGCCCCTACCGTTTTGCCGAGGAGAAACGGTTCAGCGATGGTATCGTATATCGCCCACGCATCGTACATGGCTACCGCCGTGTGGAAAAGATTTCTGGCGTGAACCGTAGGTCTAGCGAGATCATTTCTGATGGAAAATAACAACACCTCATTCCATTCGCGCGCTACGGAATGTTGACCATTGGCAGAAAAAGGCATCTGAAAACAAAGGAAAATTACGAGAGCACCCAAAAGATTTTTAAGTGTACGTAAACATTTTGAAGTAGCATTAGGGATCATATTCGATATTTTATTTTTCTATAAAAAAAAGGTAACTGCTTATCACCATGCTTTGAGAACTTCGTGGGATAGCAAATAAGTAAAGCAAAAGTTCTTAAAGCCAACAAACGCTCCATAATTTGGCTTTAAGAACACTTACATTCCCGCTTTCTCAACCCACGAGGTTCTCAAAGCATGGTGCTAAGTAGTTACAAAAAGAGAAATGAATCCCTAGTCAACCTTACAATTATGCTTCGTCTGTTTGCTTATTTGTAGTATTTACTGTGATTTCACTTCTTGCTCTGTCGGCAGTCTCAAAATCAGGTTTTTTTACCCAGACTGACTGTCCGCAGATTGACATTCAAATTTAGGAACAAGGAAGTAAAAATGAAAAAGGGAGGAATCAATTTTCGTCACATTTCTGTAATTATGTCAGCTAATTTAAACTTGACGACAGCTTAGGAATGGTACACTAATAAATTTACATTTTCTACTTGTTCTTTTCCCTTTCTACTGCGTTGAAAAGCCTCGCCGATACCCCGCATCGCCTACGTTTTTCGCCTTGTATAAAGAGAAAATAACTACGCATAAAATGCAAATCTATTAGTGTACCATTCCCTATCCATAGCCGAACTTCCATATAAAACTTGTTTAATATAAGCGAAAATTGTGGCAGAAATAAATGATTTTAAATAAAAAAGCACTACTTTGTGACATGCAAAAAAGGCACGTCCTAGTGTCATCTTTAGATGCCAATAAAAATCACACTCCAGCACCACTTAAAAGATGGGGTAGCAGTTTACTGGTGTCAAAGCCTAAGCAATTAAACACTGTAAATTCTCTTATGTAAAAGCTACCACATACCCTATGGCGCAAGTCATAGGGTTTTTTTGTCTGGCATAACTAAGATATTTTTGAGTATTTAGGAGAAAGTCGTTTTTTTCATAAAGTCATTTAACCCTCTCAAAGCGGATCATCTCACTTTCGTTGAGGTTGGAGTTGAGGACGACCTGCTT
>JBCCJE010000658.1:0-3909 GCA_039027925.1 Bacteroidota bacterium | reverse complement strand
TTTACATTTTCTACTTGTTCTTTTTCCTTTCTGCTGCGTTGAAAAGCCTCGCCGATGCCCTGCATCGCCTACGTTTTTCGCCTTGCATAAAGAAAAAATAACTGCGCATAAAATGTAAATTTATTAATGCACCATTCCTAAGAAAGGCGGATCGAGTATTTTGATCTGCCTTTTTTTATTACGAATCACAATCCGAAAGGAGTTAGAAAAATGCCTATATTGAGTTATTTTTTTAGAAAAAACGAAAGCCAATAATATGTCTGCGAATGCAACTGAGCAAAAAGGTTTAGTCAACCGCATGCTTAACATCATTGAACGTGTAGGAAATAAACTTCCTGATCCCGCCATCTTATTTTTAATTTCCATGATCTTAGTTTGGGTAATTTCGGCGATACTTGCGCCCGTGGAGTTCGCCGAGATCAATCCCCGTGATGGCAATCCCATCCGTATCCAAAATCTTTTGACGGGGACTGCGATGGCTTCCTTTCTTTCTAACATGGTGACTACATTTACGAGCTTTGCACCGCTAGGAGTTGTTTTAGTAGCCATGCTTGGCGTAGGTGTAGCGGATGGTTCTGGATATATCAATGCAGGCTTAAAGATGATGCTAAGTCGGACGCCTAACTTCTTGTTGACACCAGTAGTTATTTTTGTGGGTATCATTTCTCACTCGGCGGTAGATGCGGGTTATGTACTCGTCATTCCACTAGGAGGAATTATTTTTTATGCGGCTGGAAGGCACCCCATGGCAGGTATTGCGGCAGCGTTTGCGGGCGTATCTGGAGGATTTAGTGCCAATCCATTACCCTCTGCTTTGGATCCCCTATTGCAAGGATTTACCCAGCCAGCAGCTCAGATTATCAACGAAAGTGTAGAAGTCAATCCGTTGTGCAATTACTACTTTACGGCGGCTTCGAGTATCTTAATTACCTTACTGGGTTGGTACATCACAGATAAAATCATCGAACCTCGTCTCTTGAAAAATAGCCCCGTAGATGAGGATGCCGAGGCTGCCCCATCCATGAATACGATCACTCCCGAAGAGCGCAAAGGCTTCTGGACGGGGACTGTAGCGACTATCGTGTGTTTATTGTTATTCGTATTGACAATCCTGCCGTCAGATTCTCCTTTTAGAGATGATAATGGAGCCTTATCTTCGTTTACTGCACCGCTTATGAAATCCATCGTGCCCTTGATTTTTCTTTTCTTCTTACTCCCCGGAGTCATTCATGGATTTATTTCCAAAAAGTACGAGCAGGGAAAAGATGTCATAGATGATATGTCCGAAGCGATGAAAGGAATGGCCTACTACATCGTGATGGCATTTTTCTGTGCGTTATTTATCAATGCTTTCGCTACTTCCAACTTAGGTGCACTCATGGCCATCAAAGGTGCTACGGCGCTGAAGGCACTCAATTTGCCAGGGCCTGTAACGATCGCTGGGATTATTTTTCTAGCTGGATTTGTTAATTTATTTGTGGGGTCAGCATCTGCCAAGTGGGCATTATTAGCCCCCATCTTTGTACCGATGTTGATGCAGTTGGGATACTCTCCCGAACTCACGCAGGCGGCATATCGAGTAGGAGATTCTTCTACCAACATCATCACTCCACTGATGCCCTATTTCCCATTGGTAGTTGTGTTTTGTCAGCGGTACGTGAAGAAAACTGGTATCGGGACGCTAGTATCCTTGATGATTCCGTACTCAATCGCCTTTATTTTGATTTGGACTGTTTTCCTAGTCATGTTCTGGCTGCTAGGAATTCCACTAGGATTACAGGCAACATACACCTATCCCAGTTAGCTGGTAAAGAAATCAGATTGTGATAGGGTTTACTTTTAATCAATGGTCTAGTTTTGAAAGATTATTAAACTTCCACAGACTTGAACCCTTCCTAAACTTGTTAGTTATAGTAAAAAAACTACACCATAAAATGTTACAAATTTTTAAAATTAGCTCCATAGAACCGTTCCGCCAAACTTCTATTTTGTACAAAAAAAATCATTAAAATGAGAAAAAACAGCATTCAGAAAATACGATCATTTGTTCTAGTCTTAGTCCTGTTCATTATTGCTTCTTGCTCCCGCAATCCCGTTACTGGAAAAAGAGAAGCCTTCGTGATGTCGGAGTCCAGAGAACAACAGTTGGGTGATCAATCTGATCCCTCCATCGTCGCTCAGTTTGGATTGTATCCCGATCAGACCCTACAAAGTTTTATAGATTCTAAGGGACAACAGATGGCGAGGATTTCTCACCGATCCCATCTTACTTTCAATTTTAAAATACTAGACTCACCAGTCGTCAATGCCTTTGCTTTGCCAGGCGGATACGTTTACTTTACGCGGGGAATTATGGCACATTTTAACAACGAGGCAGAGTTCGCTGGAGTGCTCGGACACGAGATCGGACACGTTTCGGGGCGGCACTCCGCCAAGCAACAGCGTAACCAAATTTTGGGACAAGTAGGATTGATTGCGGGAGTGGTATTGTCCAAGGAGTTCAGAAACTTTGCCGAAGATGCGGGGCAAGCTGTCCAGTTGATGATGTTAAAAAATAGCAGAGACCACGAAGAAGAATCTGATAAGCTAGGCGTAGAGTACTCCACCAAAGTAGGCTACGACTCCGAATACATGGCTGGTTTTTTCAAAACGCTGAACCGATTATCGGGTGGGGGCGACCAACGTATCCCTACCTTTTTATCCACACATCCCGATCCACTCAATCGCTTCGAGCGTGTAAAATCCTTGACCGCAAAAGAGCAAGCCAAGTACCCTAGTAAAAATTTTAAGGTAAAACGAAACGAGTACCTCAGAATGCTCGAAGGACTAATATTCGGCGAAGATCCACAGCAAGGGTACGTTCAAGGCAACAAGTTTTATCATCCCAGTTTAAAATTTGAGTTTCCGATACCTAATAATTGGAGGTTGGCCAATTCTCCCCAACAGGTACAGATGGCCCCCGCAGATGGTAAGGCCGCTATCATTTTTATGTTGGCAGCAGAAAAGACTTTGGACGAGGCCTCCGCCAACTTCGTGACGCAAAATAAATTGCAATTAACGGAATCTGCCAACTTAACGGTAAATGGATTTCCTGCCAAAGCCATCGTTACCGAGCAGGTCAATGACCAAGGACAAGCTACTCTAAAAATCATCACCTACTTCATCCAAGATGGCAACACCATTTATCTGTTTCACGGGCTTTCTGAACCCAATACTTTTTTGACGTACAGAAATTTATTCAGAAATACGATGGAAGGATTTGCTAGACTGACTGATCCTGCCAAGATCAATGTACAACCTGATCGGATTCACATTCATTCGGTTACTCAAAATGGAACATTGTACCAAGCATTCAGGAATGCTAGACTAGACACCCAACGGTACGACGAAATGGCCATTGTCAACGGCATGGAGCTCAACGACCAAGTGCAGCGTGGACAATTGATAAAAGTTTTGAAGAAGTGATTTTTCAGGAATGGTGCATTAATAAATTTACGTTTCATGCGAAGTTATTTTTTCTTTATGCAAGGCGAAAAACGTAGGTGATACGGGTCATCGGTGTCCCGAGTACTCGGGATCAACGCAGCAGAAAGGAAAAAGAACAAGTAGAAAATGTAAATTTATTATTGAACCATTCCTTAACTTCAGGGGTTGGGAAATGAATAAGTTACCTTAATTTTGCGTAGATATTTTTTCCTAACCCTTTAATACTCAGCTATGCTTAAAAAAATTTACACTTTAACTTTCATCCTTTTTATTTTTTTGTGCACCTCTTTTTCCCAATCCCTAGTGGACGGATCACTAGAATACGATGGTGAAACTAGGGAATACACCGTATTTCTACCTTCTGACTATCAAGAAGGAGTGAGTTTACCGATGATTTTTAACCTCCACGGATTTGGCTCCAAT
>JBCCJE010000657.1:0-3917 GCA_039027925.1 Bacteroidota bacterium | reverse complement strand
TACTAGTCTATTTGGTACAAAGGTCGGAAAATTCACAGAAGAAGAATTTGATGTAGCCTACAAAACTTTCTTAGCAAAAGGGAAAATGTATGTTTATACCTATTTTAAGGACATACCAATAAGTACTTCTACTGCTAACCAAGAAAATTTAATGACCCTTTGGAACTTTCAAAAAAAGTTAGAGGACATAAAACATTTTTATACTAAATATAAAAGCACAGAGGATTTAGAGCGACAGCTACGAGAGCAGTTAGACAAGATTTTAGAAATGGAAGGTGTAGAATAATTAACATAAAATATAGGAGAATAACGAACAAGGAATTGTTACTACTTTCGATATTCGTCATTCGATATTCATCATTGAAAAAAGAGCACTAACACTCCTCCGGCCTTTCCCCAATCCCCGACTCAATCAATAACTCCGTCAATCGTTTCTCATAAAAATCCAATAACAAATTATTGATATTCAACTCAATTTCAATCTTTCGGTATTCCCCACCTTTCTCCTCGTTAGGATGTTCCCACGCGCCAACTGAAATTGGTACACCCATAAAATCCAGTTGATTTTTTACCGTCCAAGCTCTAGCGATTCCCAGCTCCATGTTACTTTTAAGAGAATTTGTAATTGCTCTTTCCGTCGTTTTCTCCAGTACCTCCCCATCTATAAAATGCGTAAACGGTATACCCGCAGGAATGTCCAATGACTTTTTATAGCGTGCCCCCCGAAAGGCATTACCATCCGAGTGCCCTTCCAAATAGATATTAAAATCCTCTTTGCAGCGCATACTTTCCTCGCAGTATTTTGCCAGTACTTCCGTATCTACCCAGGTCGCAATTTTTTTATAGTACTCAGGATCACCCATCTTGGCTAAGTCAATATCTTGGCAGAGGTAAGTAGAGATCACGTATCGGATACCAATGTTGCCGAGGGGTTGGTATTGGACACCTGTCTCGCAAGGTAATTTATCACTATTCAGATCGCCTTTCATAATGGCCGCCGAAGGGGGACCAAATCGTTCGCGCTCTTCGTGGGTTTCTTTGCGGGCTTGTAATACCAATTCCCAGTAGCGACAATCCCAAACTTTGATGCGCAACCGATGCACTCTACAGTCCAGCTCTTCATCAAATTCTAATTTTTCGTTGGCTTGTAAGTTATCAATCCTATCCAAATATTTTTGTCCGTTGGCGCAGGCATCCATATGTCCTAAGATTGTCCACGACTTGACCTGTGCTATTTTATCACAGAAAAAACCAGCGACGTTGAAGGGTTCAAGGATGGTATCTTTGTTAGCAATAAATTCTTTCCAGAGGACATTGACGTTGGTCACATTATCTTTTTCTTCTTCCAGCTTGATTTGTAGGTTTTTGATTTTTTCTAAGATGATGCCACTTAGGTTGGGCTTTTTGTCTGCCCGAATTTTTTCGATCATTGCGAGTACGGTGGCTCCTTTTTCGCAGTAATTGACCCTACCATCCATCACGTGTGCTTTGATGACCGACTCCACATCGCAGTATTCAAAACCAAAGTTGATTCCATCGGTCAATGTATCTTTTGGCAAAAAGGCTTTCCACGATTGGTTGAGTTGGGCGACGGCATCGTTATTTTTTCCAACTACTTTTTTCAAGTCGTCTATACCTTTTTGTAGGTCTTTTCCGATGGGGTGTACATTAGAATTTTGCAGCTTTTCGATTTTTTGTAACATGATACTTCCGCTGGCACACGGATCGGCAGTTCCTTGCAAAACGTAGGCCTTCATGGATGGAATAGCGTAACATGCTACCTCGGGCAATGGATAATTAAAGCCTTCCGTCTTGCCAGTCTCTTGATACGTTTTCCACGACTTACCTAGCTTTGGCAAATTGGTAAATAAGACTTTCATCATTTTCACTTCTTCCTCCAAGCCTTTGATGTCGGTCACTTTGAGGGAAGTTCGCTCCGCCAATTTTAGTACGCGCCCTTCGAAGTGTCCCTTGGCTTCCGCCACTTCTCCTTTGCAATAATGGGCATGAGCAACCATGTAAAAATATTTGGCGAGCGTACCTTTTTCACAGACAGTCTTGGCGGCGCTTACCGCTTCCAATTCCTCCAAGCTGACATTTCTATTTTCTAAAAATTTTCCCCAAAGAAACTCCGTCTGATGGTAGGCTTTGATTTTTACTGCTAGGTCATCGTGCTTGGCTGTGTAGCCCGTGATGGAAGCGTAGGATTCCGTTCCCATTTTTTTGACCTCTGCCATCATCTCCTCCGCCGCTGGAATATCGCCACTACAAAAGTGCGTATTCGCTACCATCAGGCAATACCTCAAGTAATCAATGGGCTGACTCTTTTGGGGTTTGGGCATTTCGCTGATATTGGAAATTTTGTTGTTGGTCAAAAACTCCTTCCACGTATCTTCGAAGTTGACAAATTGAGCGTGGGAAACATTTTGAAATAGAAAAATAGTGATGAGGGTAAAAAGTAGTTGTCTTGGTAATTTCATGGCAAAGTTTGATTCAAAAAAAAATGGGTAAATCATTCCGCAAAGTTGAGTGAAAGGTTAGAACGCCGAGCGGTAATATTTTTAGAAAAAAATAACAAAACATTTACAACGGATTTCTTCGGGAATCTTCAGTAAGCACTCTACCTCAATTTTTGCGCTTCCTAAAAAAATCAGTAAGATAAAGTTAAATGGCTTTCATTGAAAATATCCAGAATGCAGTTTTAATCTTTCTGCTCTTTAATAGATACCAAAGCTACATTCCATACTTCTTTATCATTGCCACCAAATGATTTAGCTTCCTTCGCCAGCACGTAAGTAGCCAAAAACGTACGTTGAATATTACTCCGATTTTTTAGCTGAAAGGTGACCTGCCAAGTGTATTTTTCGTTAGAGAAATTCGGAGAAGTAACATCAAAACCAGACGCCTCACAATTGGAAAAATACGTTTGAATACGCCGTTCATTATTTAGGAGATTTTCGATGGTCAATCCAGATAGCTTATTTTCATTTAAAAAAAATAAGCTATCCGTTGGATGGGTGAAATAATTCAGGGCTTGCTCTTTTAGTTTTTTCTTAAAGCGTTTGTCAAAATTTGGATGGACAGACAGTTCTAACGTACTCACCAAATCCTTGACCATCTGAATTGATTTTTTTTGAAAAATATTCAACTGCGGCTTGGAAACTTTCTCCAATTCGAAGGACCGCTCCAAGGTCTGATACTCGGCTTCGGCGGACTTGGTTGCGGCTTGCCCCTGAGCGACAAAGGCAAAGCATCCGATGAACAGCACTTGAAGGAATATATTTTTTAAGCTAATCATAAATTGGATTTTTTTTTGCCACTAAGGCACGAAGGCGCTAAGTTTTTTTTCTTACGAAAAATTTCCTTTGTGGCTTTGCGACTTCGTGGCGATCATTTTTTCTAAAAAGGTTTTGCCACGAAGGCACGAACGCGCCCTTGCACAATGGCTGTCTTTCTTCGACGTGCGCGCTCGTACAAAATGCTATGTTTAGTTGTCATGACTACAACGCGGCAACGCAACATCGCCTGTAGCTTGATAACGGCACTAAGTCGCGAGATCTCAATTTTTAAGCGGCGCCGACCGAGCTCTGCACGCACAGCTGTTTGGATCTTGAGCGCCGTCCGGCCTCTTCTGGTTGAGTCTACAGCGCGCTTTGCGATTACCATGCGCGCTCGAGTCGTCACTTTAGTCGCAGCTCTATGTCGCCGTGCTATGTGGTCTGCTTTGGCGCGTACACAAGCGCGGAGCCGAATAAGTCGCACCCTCGACCGTGCACGATGACCTCGGTACGCGGCCGCGATCTTGGTCGCAGCCAGAGACGCTGGCAGCCCGAAGGCTGCGGCGATAGTACCGCGGTAGGCACGACACGCCGACCGCCAACAACGCCCCTTAATGCGCCTTCGGAGCTTAGAGTCGC
>JBCCJE010000656.1:0-3922 GCA_039027925.1 Bacteroidota bacterium | reverse complement strand
GTTCAGCGCAATTTTTTATTTAGAGAAATAACCCAATCTCCTTTTTATGAAATAGGTTAACAATAGACTTACAATTTTTTAATACACTTTTACTAGCCTCGCAAACTAGAAATTAATAATTGTAGAATGATTAAGAGTAGATTGGTTCTAACTGTGAGAGGATTTTATTGTCAAATTTTTGAAGCAATTTTCGAAATTGTAGTATGCCTCTCCCTTCCGAGGACTCGGGACGGCAGGGATGATTGGTTCTAATTCACAGATTTTCGATGCTCCTTTTTTGCAGAAAGTTTGCGAGTTTGTAGGACGTTTCTCCCCCGCTGGCGGGGGGCAGAATACACGATTTTTTTTCATTTGATTGTGGATTCCACCCCCCAGCCCCCGCCAGCGGGGGAGAGGCGTACTACAAATTCGCAAATCATGTGCAAAAATTTAATAGCAAACCTTTGGTAGCATGTTCAACTACTTAATGATCTTGAAAATATTAATTTTTAATTTGCGGGGCTACTGAGAGTATTAAAATACTAGTATTAACAAAACAAATTGCGATTTTAAAATGATAGAAATGGAAAACATAAAAACAAACGAAACTGTAAATCAAAAAGTAGAAGCATTGTTACAAAAAATGACATTAGATCAAAAAATTGGTCAAATGACGCAAACGGAACGTATGGCCATCACGCCCGAAGAAGTGAAAAAATACCACATTGGCTCGGTGCTGAGCGGCGGTGGTTCTGTGCCCGGTGCCAACAAACCCAAAGATTGGATTGAGATGAACGACGCCTACTGGGCTGCTTCTATGGAAGCTGATGCCGACCATTTAGCCATTCCGATTATCTATGGTGTGGATGCTATTCATGGTCATAACAATGTGGTCGGCGCTACTATTTTTCCCCACAATATTGGATTGGGCGCAGCCAATGATCCAGAGTTAATGGAGCGCATCGCCAAGGTGACGGCTAGAGAAATTTTATCTACGGGCGTTGAGTGGACATTTGCCCCCACGTTGGCGGTAGCTCGAAATAATATGTGGGGTAGAACCTACGAAAGCTATTCGGAAGATCCAGAGATTATTCAAAATTACGCTGGGCGATTTATCAAAGGGCTACAGGGAGATTTGCGGCGAGATAGTGTCGTCGGGTGCGTCAAGCATTGGGTAGGGGATGGCGGAACTACCTACGGCGTGGATCAGGGGGATACCGAAATTTCGGAGGACGAAATGACGAGACTCCACATCGCACCGTATTATCCTGCGCTCGCAGAGGGGGTGCTGACGGTGATGGCTTCTTTTAATAGTTGGAACGGAAAAAAATGCCACGGTCATCGCTATTTGTTGACGGATGTTTTGAAGGAGGAACTGGGATTTCAAGGATTTGTCATATCGGACTGGGATGGTATTGACTATCTCGATGAGGATTACGCCGAGACAGTGGCCTTGGCAGTAAACGCCGGGATAGATATGTTTATGGTATCCGAAAAATGGCGAGCATTTATCCAACACTTAAAAAAACACGTCATCTTGGGTAGAGTTACTATGGAGAGAATTGATGATGCGGTTCGTAGAATTTTATACGTAAAGATGACGTATGGTTTGTTTGACAAACCCCGACCAGCAGAAAGGTATTGGTCAAAAAATCCTGACTTTGGAACAAAAGCCAACCGGGAGGTAGCCTGCGAAGCAGTCCGTAAGTCTCTTGTTTTGCTAAAAAATAAAAATGACCTTTTGCCTTTAAACAAAAACGCGAGGATCATTGTGGCAGGGAAAAACGCCGACGATTGCGGTCATCAGTGCGGTGGATTCACCATTGCCTGGCAGGGTGTATCGGATAGCAAAGCCATCGGCAGAAGCAGCGAAGATGGAGCGGTAGTGATGGATTATAATTCGTCCAATGCCGCTATACAAAAAGGAACAATCGAAGGTGGGACTTCCATTTGGGAGGGCATCAAAGCGGTTGCTCCCCGTGCCGTTTTAAATATTAACGGAGCGGCGGCAGATCCCCAACAACATGATGTAGGTATAGTTGTGATTGGTGAAACCCCTTACGCCGAAGGAATGGGGGACATTCGACTCGGTGATTACACCATTACTGAAACATCCGAAAAGATAGAAGGATTTCTGAAAGTACTCCAGCCTTACGGGACTTCCCTAGTGCTCAATGAACTCCACCCAGAAGATTTACGCGCCATCAAAAATATTGCGGACAAGGGGATTCCAGTCGTCGTCGTTATGGTAAGTGGTAGAACCCTGATTATTGATAAAGAACTGGAAGTGTCGGATGCCTTTGTTGCCGCTTGGTTGCCTGGTTCGGAAGGACAAGGAGTGGCGGATGTGTTGTTTGGAGATTATGATTTTCAAGGAAAGTTATCATTCACTTGGCAAAAGAGCAAAGATGAAAACCACCTCAAAGGAGATTATCTCTACGAGCCATTGTTTCCATTTGGTTACGGGCTAACTTACGCTGACACAAAGCAATAACATCGAGAATTGTAATACATCATTACTACATCAACCAAAAAAATCAATTACTCACAGTTTACTTTGACACCCGCAACACTTTCCGTTGAATCATAATTTTTCAACTTAGTGGAAATTACAAAAAGGTAATTTTTTATTCTAAGGTGTTGATGTGGATCAGAAAAGATAAGTAGAAAGAAAATTATATTAAAAAAAGTTGAGAGGTAGCAGGTTGCTCAATTTCGTGCTTCTCTTTGCGCAGAACTATATTGTTACATTTAAAAATTTATAATCAATTATGAAAAAAATTTACTGTCTAATTGTAGTGCTTTTTACTTTTAGTCACCTTCAGTCACAAATCGAAGGTACTTGGGTAATGGCACCCGAAGCAGGTGCATTTGCGGTAGGGCCAGCACTTGGTGATTTTTCGTGGTTTTCGAGTTCCGCTGATGATGTCACTACCCGGGCTTGTTTCTTCGATGACAAATTTGTTTTTAACTCAGACGGTTCTTTTCAAAATATTCAAGATGGCGAAACGTGGCTAGAACCTTGGCAAGGTGTCATGGGTGAAATGTGCGGTACGCCTATCGCTCCCCACGATGGATCGAACGCCGCAACGTGGACATACGATGCAACTGCGGGAACATTCACCCTCAGCGGAGTAGGGGCACATGTAGGTATTGCCAAAGTGGTAAACGGTGCGGAGATAGCTGCCCCAACTGATGCCCCAGCTTCTATTACCTATCCAGTAGTTTTTGATGGTAATGATCGAATGATTATTGACATCAACTTCGGGGCAGGTTTTTGGCATTTTGTACTTATTCGTGAAGGTACTGGTGGTTCAGGTGGTAGTTCCGTGTTGGATGGAACTACTTGGGTAATGGCGCCCGAAGCAGGGGCCTTTGCCGTGGGGCCAGCATTAAATGATTTTTCTTGGTTTTCGAGTAGTGCTGCTGACGTAGATACCCGAGCGTGTTTTTTTGATGATAAATTTGTCTTCAACGCTGACGGTTCTTTCGAAAATGTACAAGACGGCGAAACGTGGTTAGAGCCTTGGCAAGGAGCTATGGGTGAAATGTGCGGTACGCCTATTGCCCCTCACGATGGATCAAATGCTGCCACGTGGAGCTACGATGCTGCTGCTGGTACAATCACCTTGAACGGAATGGGTGCGCACATCGGTATTTCCAAAGTAATTAACGGAGGCGAACTCTCTGCTCCCGGCGATGCGCCGATGTCCATTACTTATCCTGTAATCTTTGATGGAGATGATCGAATGATTATTGATATTAGTATTGGCGCAGGTTTCTGGCATTTCGTTTTAGTCAAAGAGGGATCAGTTACTAATCCTGCGGTAGAACTCGAAGGAACAACGTGGGTGATGGCGCCCGAAGCGGGGGCACTTGCGGTAGGGCCAGCGATAGGTGATTTTTCGTGGTTTTCCAGTACGATGGATGACGTAACTACCCG
>JBCCJE010000655.1:0-3928 GCA_039027925.1 Bacteroidota bacterium | reverse complement strand
ATCCGAAATAATAGCGACGTCGGCTATTTCGTCCTCTTCATCGAGCCGAATCACTCGCACCCCCTGCGTTGCTCTTCCCATTACTCTGATTTCGGCTACGGCCATTCGGATCATAATGCCTTCCTTGCTGGTAATCATCAAGTCGTCTTCGTCCTTGACGGCTTTGAGGGCAATTAGTCCTCCCGTCTTAGAGGTGACTTGAATCGTTTTGACCCCCTTACCCCCTCGGTTGGTTACTCTGTAATCTTCGAGTTCGGTTCTCTTACCGTTTCCTTTTTCCGACACTACCATTATCGTAGTAGCCGTATCTTCGGGATCTACGCAAATGAGTCCGACCATTTCGTCGTTGTCATCTCCGAGGGTAATTCCTCTGACGCCAGCCGCTGATCTTCCCATCGGACGAACCTTATTTTCTGGAAATCTGATGGCTCTACCGCTCTTGATGGCCATGAGTATTTCTTTATTACCATCGGTGAGTCTTGCTTCCAACAGGGAGTCCCCTTCGTTGATGGTGATGGCATTGATCCCGTTGGCTCTCGGTCGCGAGAATGCTTCCACGGAGGTTTTTTTAATCACACCTTTTCTAGTACCAAATACAATATAATGGCTATCTAAAAATTCTTGGTCTTTTAGATCAGTTACTTTAATGTAAGCCTTGACTTTTTCTTCTTTTGGGATAGATAAAATATTCTGGATCACCCTACCACTAGAAGTCTTAGTTGCTTCGGGAATTTGATAAACTCGCAACCAGTGGCATTTTCCATTTTCAGTAAAAAGCAATAGATAATTATGAGTAGTAGCAATGAACATATGTTCGATGAAATCCTCATCTCTTGTTTTGCTGCCCCGTGAACCTCGACCTCCCCTACCCTGCGTTCGGTATTCTGCTACTTTTGTTCTTTTAATGTAGCCAAGGTGAGAAATGGTAATCACTACCTCGTCGTCTGCTATCAGATCAACCATATTGATTTCTCCGTCGCCGTGGTAGTTGATTTCGGTTTTTCGCTCATCGCCATATCGTTCCTTGATGTCGGTGAGTTCATCTTTTGCAATGCCCTCTTGCAATTGTTTACTAGCTAAAATCTCTTTCAGTTCTTCAATTGTTTTTTTCAATGCTTCGTATTCCGCTCTGACTTTATCTCTTTCTAGCCCTGTCAGTTTTTGCAATCGCATATCGAGGATTGCCCGTGCCTGAATTTCACTCAGTTCAAATTTTTCCATCAAACCATTTCTCGCTTCTTCAACAGTTTTTGAACCCCTAATCAAGGCGATGACTTCATCGAGATTATCTATGGCAATCAGTAGGCCTTCAAGGATATGCGCTCTTTCTTCGGCTTTTCGGAGTTCGTACTGTGTACGTCGAACGATGACCTCAATTCTAAAAGCGATAAATTCCTCCAGCATGTCCTTCAAGTTCAACAACATCGGTCTTCCTTTTACTAAGGCGATATTATTGACACCAAAAGAAGTTTGGAGTGGAGTGTATTTGTAGAGCTGACTCAAAATCACATTGGCCATTGCGTCTCTTTTTACATCCACCACGATGCGCAGTCCTCGCCTATCGGATTCATCTCTGATGTCGCTGATTCCGATGATTTTTTTATCGTTGACTAAGTCGGCTATCTTGGCTACCAAGGAGGCTTTATTGACTTGGTAAGGTATCTCACTAATGATGATTGTCTCTCGTCCATTCTTGGAGGTTTCGATATCCGCCTTTCCTCTGACCAATACCCTACCTCTACCCGTATGGAAAGATTCTCTCACCCCTGAATATCCGTAGATGATGCCCCCCGTAGGAAAATCAGGCGCCTTGATATATTCCGTCAGTTCCTCGATGGTTATTTCGGGATTATCAATAGTAGCGATGACGCCGTCCACTACCTCACTCAAATTGTGAGGGAGCATGTTGGTAGCCATCCCCACAGCAATACCCGATGCACCGTTGATCAAAAGGTTGGGAACTTTGGTAGGAAGTACGGTTGGTTCTTTTAGCGTATCATCAAAGTTGAGTTGGAAATCAACTGTTTCTTTGTTCAAGTCGGCCAGAATGTCATCACTAATTCTTCGAAGTCTCGCCTCGGTATATCGCATGGCAGCGGGACTGTCTCCGTCCATTGATCCGAAGTTACCTTGACCATCCACCAAAGGATACCTCAGCGACCAATCCTGAGCCATTCGCACCATAGCGTCATATACGGAGGAGTCACCGTGTGGATGGTATTTTCCTAAAACCTCACCCACGATACGGGCAGATTTTTTGTAGGATTTGTTATACGCTAGCCCCAAATCCGTCATTCCGTACAAGACCCTTCTGTGTACTGGTTTTAAGCCATCCCGTACATCGGGCAACGCTCTCGAAACGATAACGGACATGGAATAATCAATGTAGGCGGACTTCATTTCGTCCTCAATATTTACTGGTATAATTTTTCCGTCAGTAGCCATAAATGCTTAGTGTTTCTTATTTTTTATTTTGAAAAATAATGTCCCAAAAAAGACGTGCAAAGATAAGAAAATTGAGGTAGTAAGCAGAATGGAATGAAATAAAAAAAGTCAGAGCTCTTTGCAGAACGCTGACTTTAACCAATAGAATTATGCGCCATTAATTTTGATTTACGATCTAGTTTTTTACTACATGTAAATCGCCATGAAACAAAAACTAATATTAAAAAGTAAGTAACCCTTCGTGTTGATAATGCTAATGAGTGGTCGCAGGAAAACATCTTCAATTCAAACCCCTGCACGCCTTTAGATCAGAATGCCTCTATTCTTTTAATGCTACTCTGTACTCATTTGCATTGTGCTGATTTTCAACCCAGTAATTATAATCTCTCACCATTCGATCTAAATTTTTATAGTTAAAATTTTTCTGACCGATTTTGGTGTACATAGCCGAATACTTTTTGAACAACTTGCTGGCTATCTTCCGAAATTCTTCTTTTTCGATTTTCTCTAAGTTACCATCATCATCCTTGATGTAATAATGGTAACGATACGGTTTCTTTCTGTCATTTCTTACTTCAATGTAGTAACAATACAAAGTCAAAGCACCACTTTCTTCCCTCAACATAAATACGGTATTGGATGCGAATGGCTTAGGAGGATAATCAACTTTTTGCTGTTCGTAATGAACCCATCTTTTGTACTCAAGCCCCAAGTCATCTTCTTGGACGGACTCAAATCCATATCCTTTCAGTTGCTTGGCTTTGTAGGTTTTCTTCTTTTCGAGACCTTCCTCGATGAACTGTACTTTTACTTCGTTGTCGGTAATGGAGCCAACTATGACCTCACCCTCTACTCGATCTCCATCAAGCGTGAGAATGTAACCCGGTACTCGGTCTCCTTTTTCGGCTGTTAAGTTGAAATTAATTAGGATAGATAGAAATAGGATTAGCGGCGTCTTAGTAATTTTTTTGGTACGCTGCATAAATAAGTGAAACGGCTTTTGATTATTTAAATGGTTAATAAATGTTGTAAAAATCGAGAATAAGACCTGTCAAAAAAATTTAAAAACTTGAGATTTTTAATAAACGGTTTTGGAATAGTCGAAACTTATAAATTACATTTCTTGACAGGTACTTAATTCCTCGGTTTTTATGGAACGACCTTAATCGTTTATGATGCCAATGTATGCCGAGTGCTTTGTTTTTTTACCCACCAAAACCCCTTTTTGTGACATGCCAAAATTCAACTTTACACTTCTGTCAAGATTAATTCAACTATCACCGTAACTTCTTGTTTTGTTTTTAATTTAAAATTAGCAGTAGGATGTTTCCATTGATTTATTAGCATTCACCTTGTATTTCATCAATACTGATTAGATTTTGAAAAATATACGGACAATTAGACAGAGCGTACACGCTGAATAATTGTGACAATTTTCCCACAAAATTTATGTTTCAATTTTTCTCCTTTTTTTTAATTTTTT
>JBCCJE010000654.1:0-3932 GCA_039027925.1 Bacteroidota bacterium | reverse complement strand
TTGACAAGAGAACTGCGAGTAGTATGGATGAACTTATTGCTAGTCCTCCCGTCAAGCGTCTAGTAGCTAACTTTATTATTTCATTTCTACGATTTCGTTTTCTGAGTTGGCTACCTGTACGTAGGATTTACCCGTCAATAATGCCTTGGTGACATCATACGCCTGCACGATTCTACTGCTAGATCCATCCCAGTACTGAACAGTTTCGGGTTCTACTTTTACCAAAACCAATCGCTTGGATTGTTTTCCTTCTGGAAACCACGCCTTGATAATAATACTCCACTTTTCGTCAATAATATCCTGGTCGGTGATGAGCGTAGCTTTTCCCGATACCGATACGTAGGCATTATCCGAATGATTGGCAAAACTGAAATTCACGTTTTCGTTCTCGAGGATGTCGTCAATTTTTCCGGAGTTGACATCCGTAAAAAACCATACGCAGTTTTCGTCATCCACATCCGCAAAAGCGATAGGACGACTAAATAGTTTTCCATTATTTTGTGTGATAAAAATTCCTACTTGGTTTCTTTCAATGAGGTTCTTAATTTTTCTTTTCTTATCCATTTGTATTTTACTTTTTTATTTTTTTAAAATTATTTTCTTTGAGTTACCCCTATTGGAATGTCTTAGATGATGTTATCAATCTTGATCCACGGCAGTAACTTCACTTTCTAGTTTTAGCACCTTATCGCCATCTTCTTGCTCGATGTAGAGGGCTTTATTGCCTTGACTTCCGTTTCTGACCACTTCCGTCCCTTTGATAGTTTTTGTTGTTTTTTCGGCATAGGTTGATTCCACTTTGCCACGGGCGTAACCTTCGCCCCATTTCCACTTTACTACTGTTCCTTTTCTTATCATGATTAATTTTGTTTTTTAGTTTATTTGAAAAATGATTTGTACTAGCTATTAATTTACAATGATGATTGAAGCCGACGATCAATCATTGGTGTGGAGAAAATGATAAAAACTGAATCCGTTTGAATTATTTAGATTTCCGTAATTGTAATGTTATGATTTGTTTTTTATTTGGTAATTGAGGAATGCTTTATCAGATTTAGCTCATCATAATTTTATGGAATGATAGATTTTATAATTTTACTAATTTCTACATCAGAAAAGTTTTTACACCATTGCACCCTAAAAACTAAATGTAAGTCCAGTAGCCGCAAAATGAAAAAACGCGAAATTATAAACTTGCTCTACGTCCGCCCCGCCTTCTATAACTCGATAACCCAACTTCCACGCTAACTTAGAAGACAGATCATAATTTGCTCCCAAGAAAATGTCTTCCGCTCTGCCCTGCTGACCAACGAGTGCATCGCCTTTCAAAACAATCTGAAATTTGGGAATCGCCAAATATCTTACATCAAAAGATACCAACGGTACAAATCCTAAATCGGTATTTCTCGAAATTAATTGATCTTGAAAAATTCTGATTTCAGCATCCCTGACCAAGAAGGTTGCTCCTAAGTCAGTTGTAAATTTATCATTATCAATAATTCGATAGCGATAGCTCGCTCGATAAGTATTGAATTGATAGCGCCCATTAATGTTATTTCCCATGTACACCTCCTCTTCAAATCTTAAAACTGCGGGCTGAAAATTTCTGGAACTTACCGTCAAAGGAGCGGCAGTCAATTCAATAGTGTGTTTATTTTTTATCAAATATTTTGCTTCTACCCTGAGATATATTGGGCGATCTATTTCCTTGAAATCATCTTTCAGAGAAAAACGAGTTCCTTGCTCCGTGCTGCCGTTAGGTGCCTGTACATTATTATATTGTGAAAAAACGAACCCAGACTCCACGGAAATTCCTAGTTGACCATAACCCAAAATGGGACAGATGAGTAAAATTAAAATCGTTAATCGTAGCATTGTTTTTTAATTTTCGCTATCCGACAAATTTTGCATTTCCACGCTTCCATCTTCTTTTATATCCATAGGTACATTGTTCTCAATGCTTACGGGGGTATCCTCCAAGGCACGCTGATAAGTGATGTTTCTTCCACCTACTACCTGTCCATTCACTACTTGAATTTCTGGTGGACTCACTTGAGTTTCTACTGGATAGCCGCCGGCAATGGGAAGGTATTTGGCGGGTTCGGCTTCGAATTTTTCCATATTCTCTTTTGTCGAAAAATAGTAGGTTACATCACCAATGGTAAAACTAAAATCTGCGTTGCCTCTAAGCGGTGCACCTTCGTAATGCGCTACGACGTCCATGCCGTCCATACCAATTCCATCGTTGTTTACGTCTGTAATATTCATTTGTATTTACTTTGTTTTTTTAAATTTTCTCTAAAACGAGAGACCCTTTGTTTTGTTCAATTGCGAAAAAAGGACGCTGGGTATTGAAAGGAAGAGATCGGTTATATTTTGTAGCGATTGGATTGTTCTATTTTTTTCATCACGTTAGAAAAACGTTATTTCAAACTACGCTTTGTAACCAATGCGGCATGTGACCAAATTCTTTTCATCAGTCTTAACGGTACTTTTTTCCAAACAAAAAAATACTCAAACACAGATAAAAATGAAAAAGATTCAGTTTACCTTTTTTCTATTCGTAGCTCTCACTAGCCTCTGTGCCGCGCAGTACACCACCGTTAATTATGACTTTGAGCGCAACTGGTTTAACGAAGGTCAGCCCCTTCCGGCCGAGCAGTCTATGGTTTTTAAAGGGATGGTTCCCTCCGAAACACAAGTAGTAGAATTGGCAATCCTCTCCTCCAAAAATAACAATGAACTCTATAAAACGACCTGGCAAAAAACCAAGGAAAATGAATTTACGCTCATTGTTCCTTACAAATTGAGAGCCTCTAACCAATACGATTTTGCGCTAAGTTTTTTCAAAAAATTACCCGAGGCTAAGCGAGTAAATTTGGAGAACGACATCAACGAGATGTTGAATACCTACATTGATGTCAATCTAAGTGGCAAGGGAAAGAAATCCATTAAATTTTTGAAAAAGAGCAAACGAATCGTTAAAGAAATGAACGCTATTCTGCTATCTAATTTTGAAGATTTGCGCACCAGAGATGTACAATGGAAACCCGAGTTTTCGGAAATTGTCAAGATGAAAATTGAGCAACTAGAGCGAGCAAAGCTGGATAAGGATTTTGTCAAAGGAGAAGATCAACCCTCCAAGAGAGAAGTGATGGAAAAGGCAAGAGCGACATTGGTAGATGGTCTAAAAACTCAAGTCAACAAAGAGATCGGTCGGCTGATGCAAACCGAGATGTTTTTTTTGACGAGTAAAAAGTACGTGGACAATTATCTCACCGCTTCAAAAAACAGAAGTATCGCTATCAATGCTGGTTACGGAGGTGTCTATTTATCGGGCGAGTGGGACAATCTCACTTACGGTGCTTCTCCGTACGTGGGCATTGCGTTTCCGTTGGGAAATAGTGTACTGGGATCGAAGTTTTTGAGTAATACTTCAGTTACCCTCGGTGTATTTTTGGAGGACTTCGAAGATGAAAATAACAACACCGTTTCGGGATTGATTGTCAATCGTCCTATCTATTTGGGATTGGATCACAAGCTATTTAAATTTATTCGAGTAAATGCGGGAGCTACTTTTTTGGAAGGTATGAATGTACCCGAAGGTGCTGGTATGGAACCAACGAGAAAAGCAATGGTAAGACCATACTTGGGATTGAGTGCCAGAATTGATCTTTCGCTAGGATTAGGGAAATAAATTGATTGACGCAGCAGATACCTTATTGGTACGCGATACATGGGTCTATCTTGGAGATTAACAAAAGCTGTGGACTACATTCGGAATTTAGGTAAGGAATGGTGCATTAATAAATTTACATTTTATGCGCAGTTATTTTTTCTTTATGCAAGGCGAAAAACGTAGGCGATGCGGGGCATCGGCGAGGCTTTTTAACGCAGCAGAAAGGAAAAAGAACAAGTAGAAAATGTAAAGT
>JBCCJE010000653.1:0-3936 GCA_039027925.1 Bacteroidota bacterium | reverse complement strand
TTTATCGAAATGCTTTGAATATTTACCAAATTAGTAAATTCATTTTTATATAAAAAGAAAATTTTAATTTAACGGTAGCTTTGTTCATTAATTTTCATATTCAAAAAATTACACTTATGATGAAAATAGGTATCACCGGAGGTATCGGCAGCGGCAAAACGACCGTCTGCAAAATCTTCGAATCTTTGGGTATTCCAGTTTATTACGCTGATGATCGCGCCAAAAAATTGATGATCGAAAATGCAGAACTCGTGCAAAAAATCAAAAATCTTCTGGGAGACGATGCCTACTTCCAAGACGGAACATTGAACCGACCATACATCGCAAGCATCGTTTTTCAGGATAAAGAAAAACTCGAACAACTCAACGGATTGGTTCATCCCGCCGTCAGGAAAGATGGTATCCAATGGCACGACGCCCAATCATTAGTTCCCTATACTTTGAAAGAAGCTGCCTTGCTCGTAGAAAGTGGCAACCATCAATTGTTAGATACCTTGATTTCGGTATGGGCACCTAAGGAGGTTCGTATCCAAAGAGTACTAAACAGAGATGGTGCTTTGCGAGCAGAGATCGAAGCTAGAATGGATAAGCAATTGCCAGAATACGAAAAGCTAAAAATAGCCGACTTCGTTATCATTAATGATGGAAACCGTGCCTTGGTCAAACAGGTCGTGAAATTACACCGGCACTTTGTGAGTAGAGATAGTTGATGTAAGAGTATATCCAACAATATTTTTTCTCCCCAGAGTCAAACTATTTTACAACTATTTTTCTTTACCTTTGAAAAGCCTAACGAGGAAAACGATTTATTTTCTCTACCATTTTCCCCCTTACTAAGCGATCCAAAAAATGGGTTTTTACCCAAACTAAAAGCCTATCTAATTTATCTTTCACGAGTGATTGATGATTGACAATATCTTGTGAAATTTTTAATTCTTCTCCCGAATATTTGGGACGAACATTTTTAACTTGCCTGCTAGCAAAGGCAAGTTTTCAATTTTCCATTCTCAAAAACTATGATAAATTTTTACTCCCGAAATATGACTTTTTTTTGGCTGTTGATGGGGTTATTGATTTTTTCACCTCAAATAAACGGACAAATCTGCTCCGCTAATCAGACAATCCTGACCGTAACCAATACCAACGATGTAGGCCCCGGATCCCTGAGGGAAGCCATAGGTTGCGCCAATGCCATCGCTGGTCCCAATGCAATTCATTTCAATATTTCTGGTGGTGGTCCTCACATCATCAAAGTCGGAGAACTCACCGACCAACCCCTCCCTGATCTTACCGATGCTGCCACCGTCATTGATGGTACTACTCAGTCTGGTTTTTTTAATGATCCTCAAATTGTATTAGATGGGAGTGCTGCGAATTGGAGTGGTCCCTTTGATGCCATTCAAATTTTGGCAGACTACTGCGAGGTGTATGGTCTGACGATTCGGAGTTTTCCCGATGATGCCATTGATGTGAACAATGCGAAGCAGGTACGCATCGGAGCGGCAGGCAAAGGCAATGTAATTTATTCCAACGGATACGATCAGGACTTTTGGGCTGGATTTCCCGGCAACTGGAATGGCTGCGGCGTAGTCATTCAAAATAATGCGGACTCCTGTTTTATTCAGGGTAATGTCATCGGTACGAATTTCAGTCAAAACCTGAATTTGGGTAATGAATTTTGCGGGATTATTGTTACCAATTTTTGTTTGAGCCTTACCATCGGAGGGACAAACGAAGGGGAGGAAAACGTCATCGCCAATAATGCGGAAGGAGTATTGATTAATAATGCTTACGGAATCTCCGTAAGAGAGAATACCATGTACTGCAACGATACCGTAGCCATTCGCTTAGTCAATAATGGCAACTTGCTCAAAAGTCCTCCCGAAATCACCATTGCGCAGGAGGACTTTATTTCGGGAACTGGAAATACTGGCGACATCGTAGAAGTTTTTATTGCGGATAGCGATTGCTTGGACACGCCCTGTCAGGGCAAAGTACACCTCGGATCAACGGAGGTAATCAATGGCACTTGGGCGATGAGTCCTTTTGGGTTCGGTAGTGATCTACAGCCGGGAGTCAACATCACCGCTACCGCAACCGATCTATTCGGATCAACTTCGCCATTTGCGCCTTGTCAAATTATCGTCGAGCCAAACACTTGCAGCAGTCCCGACGGTGTGATTTGGGTGACTACTACCGACGACGAGGGGGTGGGTTCGCTGCGGTACGCCATAGATTGCGCCAACTCTTCATCGGGAGCAGACACCATAAAATTCAACCTTCCCGATACCCTCGGGCAGAACCGCATCTTCGTTGGTGCTACTTCGGGACTAGCCCTGCCCGCTATTTTGGATGCCCATACCATCATTGACGCTACGAGTCAAATTGGATTTGGGGTGGATGATTTTTCACCAAAAGTAGTGCTGGATGGGAGTGAGAACAATTGGGATAGCCCGATCAATGCCATTTGGATTCGGGCAGATCACGCTGCAATCTACGGCTTAGAAATTGTCAATTTCCCAGATGATGCCATTGATATTACCCAAGCTAACCATGCTATCATCGGAGCACCCAACAAGGGAAATGTCATTTATAATAATGGCTCGGAAGTAGATTTTTTTACGGGAGCACCCAATACCGGACCTTGGGAAGGCTGTGGAGTTGTGTTGAGAAATGGGGCTTCGTTTTGTACGATTCAGGGCAATTACATCGGTACCAACTATGAACAGGACTCTACGGGGGGCAATGAATTTTGTGGTGTGATCGTACAGGGCAATTGTAATAACAATGTTATAGGTGGCAGCCTTCCGAAGGCAAAAAATATTATTGCCTACCACGAGATCGGTGTACGAATTGATGCGGGTTCGAATTTTTGTAAAATTCAACAAAACGAAATGTTCTGTAATACGGAAGGTATTCTGTTGTTAGGCAATGCCAACCAAGCGATAGCAGCCCCCATCATTGATACTGCTTCGGGCACTGCCATCTTGGGCACGGGAATACCGGGCGATACCATTGAGGTCTTTACCTTCCTACCCGATGGTTGTGAGACTACGGTGAGTTGTCAGGGAAAAGATTTTTTAGGGAGCACCGTAGTTACGGATAATAGTATCTGGATTTTAAATGCTCCCTACGCTACTGGCGCTTCTATTTTTTCGGGGGTGTTGGTGACCGCTACGGCAACGGATACTTTTAACAATACTTCTACATTTTCTGACTGTAATGTTTTGAACATAGATTGTTCGGATGTAGATATATTGTTTGAAAATGTGGAACAGATAGTTTGTGGCAACGTGTATGGTAGTTTTGAGGTCGTTCCTTTTGGTGGAGCATCTCCCTACGTTTTTGATTTTGGGGAAGGTGATACAACGGTTTCATTTTTGGATAGCTTGGTAGCAGGTTGGTACGGAGTGACGGTGACGGATGCCGAAGGCTGTGTAGCAATTGATTCCATCGAAATCACCGAATCAGGTTTTCCCGAACTAATCATTGAAAATATACAAAACGAAAACTGCGGTAATCAAAATGGAATCATCAGCGTAAGCACGACAGGGGGTACACCTCCTTACCTCTACGACATCGGTACAGGACCACAGAGTAGTCCCGTTTTTGAAAACCTAAGTGCAGGGGTCTATGCCGTTCAACTCCTCGACGCCGCAGGATGTGAGGTGGTCGAAATCGTTACCATCGAAAACATTGCGCCCCCCCTGCTGGCCGTAACTTCTCTTAGCAACGAAAACTGCAATATGATGGACGGGGCTTTCTCGGTCACTACGTTTGGCGGGACACCTCCTTTTTTGTATAACATTGGTTTTGGAAATGTCACTTCGCCCAACTTCACTAATCTGTCCAATGGTTTCTACACCGTAGTTGTGACCGATGCGGGCGGCTGTACTTCGTCCATCTCCGTAGTTATCTTCGATGCGCCTCCCTTGC
>JBCCJE010000652.1:0-3942 GCA_039027925.1 Bacteroidota bacterium | reverse complement strand
TGCTGATTTTGCCTACTTATTTCGATCTAACCCAACCAATACCAAGGAAAGAGAATACATTCGAATCAACATCAAAGACGCAGTAGAAAATCCAACTTCGCCTGACAATCTGACCCTAGAACCCAATGACCAACTTCAAGTTTTTTCTATACTACCTTTCATTGATGAATTCTCAGTAAGAGTACTAGGAGAGGTTAGAAGCCCAGGAGAGTACAAGTATCATCCAAGCCTGGGGTTAAAGGATGCCCTAACCCTTTCGGGTGGTCTGAAGATGTCGGCGGCTACTAATCGCATTGATGTATTTAGAATGGTCATTGATCAAAATCAGCCTACCAAAACGATTGTTGCTTCGGTTCAAGTGGATAAGAATATGGATATGGTTTCCAAATCAGACTTTCAGTTAGAACCATTTGACCAAATTGTTGTCCGATCCATTCCAGACTTCGAACTGCCTAAGATCGTGACGATCAAAGGAGAGGTAAAATATCCAGGAGCGTATGCTTTGCTAGATGATAACGAAAAAATATCCAACGTCATTCAGCGTGCAGGAGGATTGACTAGAGAAGCCTTCGCGGAGGGTGCTGAACTTTTTCGTTCGGAAGAAGGAACTGGTTATGTAGTACTTAGATTAAAAGACGCACTCAGGAATAAGCGCAACAGACATAACTTTATCTTGAAAGCTGGAGATGTAATCACTATTCCAAAAAATAAAGATTTGGTCAGCATCACGGGAGCTACCAAAGCTATAGAACTTTATCCTGACAAAGTAGCTAGAGCCAGCAAAATTAACGTGGCTTTCAATAGAGGAAAAAGAGCAAAATGGTACGTGGATGAGTACGCTGCGGGAATAGGAAAATATGGAAAGAAAAAATTAATCACAGTAGAGCATGCCAACGGTGAGATCAAACGAACGAAAAATTTCTTGTTCTTTAAAGTTTCGCCCAAGGTAAAAAGAGGATCAGTAGTCAGAGTAGGTGTCAAGCCGCCCGAATCTCCAGATTCTGAAGGCAAAAAAGGACGAAAAGAAAAAATTGATTGGGGGCAAGTGTTAGCCGATTCCGTAGCGCAGGCTACTGCTATTTTATCGCTGATTCTCTTAATTGATAGGGTAAATTAATATTAAAGCAATGCAAACTGATACTACAAAGGATGACAATAAGTTAGATTTCCAAGACGAAATTACTCTCGAATACCTAGTCATTAAGTTCAAGGAATTTTATCGAGAGCTAATTGATAGTTGGAAACTTATCACTTTGATCGTAGCACCTTTCTGTATATATTTTCTTTATCAAGCTATTAGTGAAGATGTAACTTATACCGCTAAATTATCCTTTATGCTAAGTGAAGATGGAAAAAGCGGGATGGGAGGATTAGGTGGTATTGCTAGTGCTTTAGGGTTTGGATCGGCGGCATCAGGTGAATATAACTTGGAGAAAATTCTATCATTATCCAAGTCAAGGCATATTATTCAACAGGTTTTATTTGAAGAAGTAAAAATCAAAAAAAATGAAGATTATGTAGCTAATCATATTATCCAACTGTATGATTATCACGATGAGTGGGAAGACGATACCACAGGTATGAAAGACTTTTTATTCGAACACAGAAACTTCCCTACTTTCACACGTAGGGAGAACAAAGTCCTGAAATTATTATACACTAAAGTAAAAGGTAACCGCGAAAAGGATATAGTCGGATTGTTAAAGTCAGAGATTGATGAAGATACTGGAATTATGAGGCTAAAAATCAATTCTGTCTCGGAGCAGCTTTCTTTAGTTTTTGCGAACCAGTTATACGCAAAATTAAGTAGTTATTATATTGATAAGACCGTCGGTAAGCAAAATAATACTTATCAGATAATGAAGAGCAAGGTGGATTCTATCAGGGCTGAACTGGATGTTACTCAATACCAATATCTTAAATATTTTGATACCAATCGTAACACCAAACTTAGGGTCAACGAAAATCAAAGGTATCAGTTGCAGCGCAAATTAGAAGCGTTAAATATTGCGTACCAAGAAAGTCTGAAAAACGTGGAGGTAGCTGATTTTGCCTTGAGGTCAAACACTCCATTTATTGATATTATTGATGCACCGATACCCCCGCTGATTCCGCAGTATGAATCTAAGGTTAGAGCTTTACTCATAGGAGGATTCTTGGGAGGATTCCTAGCTGTAGCTTTCGTGATTGGAAGAAAAATTATTATGGATACCTTGGCGGCTATTGAGTCAAAGGAGCAAATGGCAGCTTAAAATAGGACATACCAGCACAGGTATTTTGATGACCTTGCCTAGCAAATTTTAAACGTACGCTTCCTTCTAGTAGAAATAGCTAACAATATATCAGAAGCAAATACAGTTATAAAGCATTAAATTTCCAATACACTTATTCAATATTTAGACTTACGATAACAGAATAGAGAACACCCCTTAGGAATGGTGCATTAATAAATTTACATTTTATGCGCAGTTATTTTTTCTTTATGCAAGGCGAAAAACGTAGGCGATGCGGGGCATCGCCGAGGCTTTTCAACGCAGCAGAAAGGAAAAAGAACAAGTAGAAAATGTAAAGTTATTATTGAACCATTCCTTAAGTACTTGAAACCAGAGCTAACAATAAAGTTTAGAAATGTGACTTTTTGTGCTAAAATCTAAATAGATAAATTCTTTTACTTTTTGGTTTCTTGTTTTCTAATCTCTTTTCAAAAGTCTCACCAGCATCTTTTTAATGAAAAATAAAGATTTGCCAAAAATAAAGCATTTACTCAACCGAGCAAGTTTCGGTATGAGTGCTGAAGATTTGTTGTATGTTCAGGATAAATCACTCGACCAAGTTATAGACAAACTTTTCGATGTACAATACCGTCCTATTGATATTACCAGGCCTGGTGTCAATAAAGTGAGAAAGGCACTTGATGCAGGAGAAAAACTAGACAAAGAAGGTAAAAAAATAAAAAGAACCCTACTTTTCGATCTCCAGAATGACTGGATGACTCAAATGACCTTACCTATCAAACAAGGTAATCCATTTCTAGAAAGGATGAGCCTTTTCTGGCATGGTCATTTTGCTTGCAGAATTAAGGATTTTCGGTTAGCATCAAAATACCTAGAAAATATTAGGGAAAATTCGATGGGCAACTTTAGAAATCTCTTGCACGTTATCGCAAAGGACGGAAGTATGATTAAATATTTAAATAATCAACAAAACATAAAGAACAAGCCTAATGAAAACTTTGCGAGAGAACTGTTAGAACTATTTTCTTTAGGTATTGGAAATTATACCGAGCAAGATATAAAAGAGGCGGCTAGGGCATTTACGGGGTGGGCTACTGATAAAAAGGGGGATTTTTTATATAAGAGAAGAAGACACGATGAGGGTCAGAAAGTATTTTTCGGCAGACGTGGAAACTTCAAAGGAGAAGAAATCATTGACATAGTGCTGGAGAAAAAAGAGGTAGCATATTTTATCTCTACTAAGATTTATCAATATTTTGTAAATGAGGAGATTAATCGTACCCACATCGAAGAACTATCCAATGTATTTTTTCGATCCAATTATGACATCAAAACGCTCATGCTTCATTTATTCAAGAGCGAATGGTTTTACGCACCAGAGAATATTGGCAATAAAATAAAGTCTCCCATTGATCTAATCGTAGGTGTAAGATCATTTTTGAATCTTAATTTTCAAAAAATCACTAACAATGTTTATCTCCAAAGAATACTTGGACAAGAGTTGTTCAATCCTCCAAATGTAGCGGGTTGGAATCGTGACTTGAAATGGATAAACAACTCCACCCTGATCTATAGATCAAAGCTCGTTGCATTATTGTTAGATAAAGAAACATTTGAACTGTCCACTAAGACCGAGCAAGAAGGATTTAACTTTGATAAAAAAGTCCAAAGACGATTTAGAAATGTAAAATATAACTTAAAACCCGTG